>JAIYEJ010000058.1 GCA_027487055.1 Methylotenera sp.
ACAAGAATCAACGAAAAGCACTACAGAATCTTACAAATTACAAAAACATTCAGCCAAGCCATTAGTTGCTGGCCGCGCAGTGACGCAAAAAGTGGGTGTTGGCCCTGTACGTATTGTGCTAGATCCAGCACAAATGCACGAAGTGCAACCTGGAGACGTATTGGTTGCTGACATGACAGATCCTAACTGGGAGCCAGTCATGAAGCGCGCCTCTGCATTAGTGACTAACCGCGGCGGACGTACTTGCCATGCGGCGATTATTGCTCGCGAATTGGGCATTCCAGCTATTGTGGGTTCAGTGAATGCGACTGATTTACTTCGCGAGGGTGAAATTGTGACTGTCTCATGTGCAGAAGGTGAAACTGGTTTTGTTTACCATGGTGCGCTCGATTTTGAAGTTTCAACGCAAGCAAATGCCGCCCTACCTAAGCCACCATGCAAAATCATGATGAACGTCGGTAACCCAGACATGGCATTCAGTTTTGCACAAATACCTAACGATGGCGTGGGTTTAGCGCGCTTAGAATTTGTGATTAATAATATGGTTGGCATTCACCCTAAAGCCATTTTGAATATGGATGCGATGCCAGCAACTATTCAAGCCACAATTAAAAACCGCGCACGCGGTTACGCTAACCCTAAACAGTTTTATATTGATAAAGTTGCAGAAGGTGTAGCTACGATTGCGGCTGCATTCTACCCAAAACCAGTCATTGTGCGCACCTCAGACTTTAAATCGAATGAATACAAAAAGTTAGTCGGCGGTGACATTTATGAGCCAGATGAAGAAAACCCGATGATGGGCTTCCGTGGTGCGGCGCGTTACATGGCTGAAGAGTTCGAAGAATGCTTTGCCATGGAATGTACCGCAATGAAAAAAGTGCGTGACGAAATGGGCTTGACTAATGTGGAACTCATGATTCCTTTTGTGCGTACGCTAGAGGAAGCTAAAGCAGTGACCGAAATCATGGCTAAAAACGGCTTAAAACGCGGTGAAAACGGTTTACGCCTGATTATGATGTGCGAGATCCCTTCTAACGCTTTGCTTGCGGAACAGTTCTTGGAATATTTCGACGGCTTCTCAATCGGTTCTAACGATTTAACCCAACTCACTTTAGGTGTAGACCGTGACTCTGGCATTATGGCTAATAGTTTTGATGAACGTAACGACGCTGTGAAAGTCTTGCTCAAAATGGCCATTAGTACTTGCAACCGCCTTGGCAAATATGTAGGCATTTGCGGTCAAGGTCCTTCTGACCATCCAGACTTTGCAGAATGGCTTGTTGCTGAAGGCATACAATCAGTTTCTCTGAATCCAGACACGGTAATTGCAACATGGCAACGTATCACTAAGAAATAGTGAAAATCGAACGTACGGTATTTTTTATATCCGATGGTACTGGCATTACAGCCGGTGCCTTGGGTCAATTACTCGCGCATTTTCCGCAAACCAACTTTAAACAAGTTCGAGCACCGTTTACTGACTCTATTCCCAAAATAGAAGAAGCTAAACAACGCATACTGATTGCCAAAGCGGCTGATGGTATGCGTCCCGTTGTAATTATGTCATTGGGTAATAAAGAGCATCGTGCTTTACTTAAAGAGGCTGACGCTTATTTTATTGATCTCTTTAATACGTTTATCGACCCACTTGGGGTTGAGTTAGCGCAAGAACCTTTAACAGGCAAAGGCATTGCGCACGGCGTCATGGGTGCTAACTATCATGAGCGAATGGAAGCGATTAATTTTACTCTGACGCACGACGATGGTATGACGCATGGCGGGTTAGCAGATGCACAAGTGATTCTAATTGGCGTTTCACGTTGCGGCAAAACACCAACAAGCATTTATTTAGCCATGCAATTTGGCATAAAAGCCGCAAATTATCCTTTGATTCCCGAAGATTTTGAACGCAATAATCTGCCTGAGGTCCTTTCACAATACACAGACAAATTGTTTGGTCTCACTATTAAACCTGAGCGTTTGCATTCTGTGCGCTCAGAGCGTCGGCCAGATAGCTTTTATGCATCGTTAGATAATTGCCGTTCAGAAATTGCAATCGCTGAACGTTTGATGAAAGCGGCAAATGTTCCCTGTGCGGATTCTACCAGCCGTTCTATTGAAGAACTTTCTGCCATTATTTTACAAAAAATTCGCCAGCCAGTTAAATAAGTTACTTTTCGTATTACTTTCATATTCAATATTAGTTTTGAATTAAATTCTGAAGTAATCCAAATGCAGCAAATATCGTGATTAATTGCATTATATTTGACTTTAATTTAAGCAACATAAACCCTGCTACAATAATCGCTGCCCCAGCAACCTCATCTATATTGGCTTCCAGACCATTTGGAAAGATGATGTGCTGTCCAAAGAATAATGCCAAACTCACAATCACCCCTACAACAGCTGCACTAATTGCAGCTAGTGGCGCAGTAAAATTAAGATTTTTCTGCGTAGATTCTATAAATGGCGCCCCAACAAAAATAAATATAAATGAAGGTAAAAACGTAAAAAAAGTGACAATAGCAGCCGCTAATATGGCTGATAGTATAGGGTTTTGAATAACATCATGTGACCAACCGCCCACAAAACCAACAAAAGCAACCACCATAATCAAAGGACCTGGCGTTGTTTCACCCAATGCGAGGCCGTCCATCATTTGCTCCGCGGTCAACCAATTAAAATGGGTAACTGCACCTTGATACACATAAGGTAACACCGCATATGCACCACCAAATGTGAGTAATGCTGCTTTCGTAAAAAACCATGCCATTTGCGTGTAAAGCGTATTCCAACCATAAATTAGCGTGAGTCCTGCCATTGCGATTATCCAAATCACCAATCCGACCAATAACATTCTAAATAAACACTGCCAATTAAATATCGCATGCGCAGGCGTTGGCGTATCGTCATCAATAATTGCCTTGCCATATGTTTTATGACTTGCAACTTGCCATGAATGAGCAAACAAAAATGGATAATATCGATTAATCAAATAACCAATTATTGCAGCACTTAACACGATGATAGGAAATGGCAACTTAAAAACAGTAATTGCCAAAAAAGACAAAATGGAAACTATCCATAACACCTTATTTTTAAGGGTTTTCGAGGCTATTCTGTAAGCTGCAAATAACACAATCGCCACGATTGCAGGTTTAATCCAATACATCACGCTGGCAATCGCTGACAAGTGCCCAAATTGTATGTAGATATAGCTCAATGCCATCAATATTATTAAAGATGGCAACACAAACAAACAGCCTGCAACGACTCCACCCAATGTGCGGTGCATCAGCCAACCTATGTAAATTGCAAGTTGTTGCGCTTCAGGCCCAGGCAGCACCATGCAATAATTGAGTGCATGCAAAAAGCGCTTTTCAGAAATCCATCGCTTATTCTCAACCAAATCATGATGCATGATGGCGATTTGACTTGCTGGCCCACCAAAGCTTATAAATCCAAGTTTCAACCAATACAAAAAAGCTTGCTTGATTGTAGGCACAACTGGCGATTTATCAACAGATTTATTCATTTCATCGTCAAATTTACAAGGAGAATTGCATCATAGCGAATAAACAAAAAACTAAAAAGAAATTTCATTAGTTGGAAAAAATTGACACAAATATAACGTTAAGTGTCTACTATCATTAGCTTTTGCTAACGTTTTGAACATTTAATTAAATGACAAAACTGAATCTCTTAACTAGTATTTATACAACCAATATTAATTGGCATACAAAATGCTTAATATTCATTAGGAGTTTTAATTTTTAAATTCACAATGTAAGAGAAAGGTTTAATTGACATGTCAAATACAACAAAAACAAGTCCAGATAAAATTAAATTACTAGATCAAATGCTAGAAGATATTGCAGGTGATGAATTTGATGACTTTGATACATCAGAAGGTAGTGCTAGCGCAAATATAAAGCGCCATGACATTACTGAAGACTTTGATATTATTGATTTTTTGCATTAGTAACAAAACATAGCAACTTTCCCTTAGCAACGCTAAGTCTAGCTTGCGTATTGCTGTAGTGTTTGGATAACTTTAACTATCGAAACATTTAAATAAGTCTAATCAGAAATATCAGCGCTTGATGAATCATTTGAGTTTGAATGTTCATTGCACTCAAACCCAGTTCGTTCTAATTGCAGCTTGTATTCACAAGTTGGCAAATGCCCATCTAGATTACCATTGATTTTGGTGGTCACTATCTTACAAAAAGCGCATTGATACGTGAAGGCCTTACCTTCAACGTGCTCTTGTGGATAATCAATGTAATATGGTTTTTTCATGCTGTATTAAACACCTAATAAATAATAATCACTGGCGGAGAGAGAGGGATTCGAACCCTCGACAGAGTTGCCCCTGTGCCACCTTTCCAGGGTGGTGACTTAAACCGCTCATCCATCTCTCCGAATCGTTGGATACAGGCGCGGATTATATACGACACGATGCATGAAATATAGCCAAGCATTGATAAAATGGATTAATTAAGCGTTAAGAAAATAGGTTTGCATCTTCCCTTTACCTTTTATTTGAACCATTCCACGCGACTCAAATTGATATTTGTTTTCTAGTAATTGATACGTTAAGTCACTCACCTGTATAGCGCCTGGCAAACTTGTGCTTTCCATGCGGCTTGCTAGATTAACAGGGTCACCCCATATGTCATAAGCAAACTTACTTGTACCAATCACCCCAGCGACGACTGGCCCACTACTAATACCTATTCGCATTTTGAGCGTATTATCAGTTTGTACATTAAATGTCGCTAACTCTTGTTGCATTTCTAATGCTAATTGTGCAATCACTTCAGCATGGTCAAGCCTTGCTACCGGCGCGCCACCAACAACCATATAGCCATCGCCTATCGTTTTAATTTTCTCTAAACCATGTTTATCTGCAAGTGCATCAAACCGTGAGAATATTTGACTTAATAAATCTACCAATTCAGCTGGTGGCATAGATGATGTCATTTTCGTAAAACCTACTATGTCGGCAAACAACACAGTAACAGCTTCATGACTATCTGCAATACGCATGTCATTATCTTTGAGTCGGTTGGCAATTGATTTTGGTAAGATATTCAAAAGTAACTTTTCTGACCTTGCTTGCTCAAAACCTAACTCTAGCAAGGTACGCTCTTTTTGGCTTTGAAAATAAAACATCACAGCATACAAAATACAAGCCACGCCCATAATGTTCATTAAGAAAAATGTGTCCTTAATATGACCTGGGATGGGCAAAGAGTTACCAATAAATATGTAATTAAGCTTCCAAGATAGTCCTGATAGCAACGTAAACAACATAAACCAAGGCGTTGATTGTTTTGTGCCTAATATCATTAGCGCGCCAATAGGTGACAAAATCGCCCAAATTGCGATGCCACTTGAAGCTTCATAGCCGCCAATTGCCCATTGCATAAAAAACGGCATCACAAGCAACATGACTAATTGCGTAAAAGTAAAATAGGCGTAGCGCTTACTTCGATAAAACACCAGCAAGCTTGCGTAAGAAACAATGATATAAACATAAGGAACAGCAGCCATTAAGGCATAGCCATCACCTAAACCAGAAAGTGTATATATCCAAAAAATACAGACTAGACTTTCTGCAAAAACTAAAATTGTGAGTATTGCCTTACCAAGGGTGGAGTCTGATGGACGGCTTATGCTATTCCAAAACTCTCTTGTTGTAATACCAAACGCGGTATGTGAATCAGACATAAATCAAATAGTGTTCCAGAAAAAATTTAAATCTAATAATAATTATTTCGCAAACTATATCTTATGCGCAAATTATGCGCTATAACTCAATCAATAAAATTTTAAAAATATGCTTAGCAATGCTTGATTTGTGCTCGACTAAGGTTTATTGTTTTGCATCTGCTTAATTATAAAAAGCCTTTATTCATAAGGGCTTGAGCAAGATGCAATTGAAACTTAAGTTGCAACAAAAATATAACGATGTAATGCGGTTTGGATAACAGAATTACTACATAATCACGTGGAAAACTAGAGGAGTCAGCATGAGTTTGGATATATTAAAAGGTCTTGGCGTAACAATACCTTATAAAGCTAAATATGATAATTTTATTGGTGGAAATTGGGTGGCCCCAGTAAAAGGCGAATATTTTGATGTCATTTCACCTATAACAGGAAAAAACTACACTAAAGCAGCGCGCTCTAGCGCAGAGGATGTTGAACTCGCTTTAGATGCGGCACATAAGGCATCCGATGCTTGGGGTAAGACTTCTTACACTGAGCGTTCAAATATTCTACTTAAAATTGCAGACCGCATTGAAGCAAATTTAAGCCTGATTGCCACTGCAGATACGGTCGACAACGGCAAGCCAATTCGAGAGACCATGAATGCGGATATTCCTTTAACAGTTGATCATTTCCGCTATTTTGCTGGTGCCATTCGTGCACAAGAGGGCTCTATCTGTGAAATTGATAACGACACTGTTGCATATCATTTTCATGAGCCATTAGGCGTTGTTGGTCAAATTATTCCTTGGAACTTCCCTATTTTAATGGCAGCTTGGAAGCTAGCGCCTGCGCTTGCAGCTGGTAACTGCGTGGTGCTAAAACCAGCTGAGTTTACCCCAATTTCTATTTTAGTGATGATGGAAGTCATTGCTGATTTAGTGCCTGCAGGTGTGATTAATATTGTAAATGGCTATGGTCGTGAAGTAGGTGCGCCACTTGCAAACAGTAAACGTATTGCCAAAATCGGCTTTACTGGTTCTACCGCAACGGGTCGCGCGATTGCAACTGCCGCGGCAAGCAACTTAATTCCTGCAACATTAGAACTTGGTGGCAAATCACCTAATATCTTTTTTGCCGATATCATGGATGAAGATGATGCATTCTTTGATAAAGCCATTGAAGGTTTGGTGCTGTTCGCATTTAACCAAGGTGAGGTCTGCACCTGCCCTTCACGTGCTGTCATCCAAGCGTCTATCTATGACAAGTTTATGGAACGCGTGATGAAACGTGTTGCCGCGATTAAACAAGGCAACCCACTTGATCCAAATACAATGCTAGGTGCTCAGGCTTCACAAGACCAACTCAATAAAATTATGAATTATATTGATATCGGTAAACAAGAAGGTGCAGAAGTACTTTGCGGTGGCAATCGTAATATCATTAAAGGTGATTTGGAAGAGGGTTACTATGTTCAACCTACCTTGCTTAAAGGCCATAATAAAATGCGTGTTTTCCAAGAAGAAATTTTTGGCCCTGTGTTAGCTGTGACAACCTTTAAAGATGAAGCTGATGCATTAGCAATTGCCAATGACACGATTTTTGGTTTAGGCGCTGGGGTTTGGAGCCGTAACGGTACTACTGCCTATAGAATGGGTCGTGGCATTAAGGCTGGCCGTGTATGGACAAATTGTTACCATGCATACCCTGCGCATGCAGCGTTTGGTGGCTACAAAGAATCTGGTATTGGTCGTGAAAATCACAAAATGATGCTTGATCATTACCAACAAACTAAAAACTTGCTTGTAAGCTACAACCCAAATAAATTAGGCTTCTTCTAATTTTTAAGGATAGCGAGTAGGTTTGAGTTAGAATAAAGGGGCGATTTATATCGCCTCTTTTTTTGTTTTTTTGGAGAGTATGCAATATGACTGAACGTGTTTCTGCAACACCACCCGCGCAAGCGCTTATAAGCAAGCTTACAGAAGAGCATGGCCCAATTGTGTTTTTGCAATCTGGCGGTTGTTGCGAAGGCAGCGGTCCGCTTTGCATGCCTAAGCATGAGCTTCACCCCAGCGCAATGGATGTAATTTTAGGTACGCTCAATGATGGTGCAGTGTTTTATATGAGTGACAGCCATTTTTCGTTTGCAGAAAACATGCATACGATTTTAGATGCGCAACCTGGCTCTAGTGGCTCGTTTTCGCTTGATTGTGGCAGTGGCTTTGCGTTTATTACACGCGGCCGCTTGTATAGCGATGAAGAACTGGAGAACTTACCGCCTGTAGTGCGCGCTGGTTATTAATGCATTTATTTAGTAAACAAGCTTAAACGATAAAAAATTAGTGCTCTGCAAGGTCTATGGTTATTGGCTTCAAGAGCATGTCGATTAATCTATGTTTAAATAGCTCTTTATTTGCTATTAATTTAAT
>JAIYEJ010000222.1 GCA_027487055.1 Methylotenera sp.
AATTGATTTAATTGTGCGAGGCGCTTGTATCTTGCCAGTCGATTTGCCACAATTGCAAGGTCGCATTCGTGTGCGTTCAGTGGTTGGGCGCTTGCTTGAGCATTCGCGCGTATTTTATTTTAATATCGATGGTGATATTAATATCTGGTTATCCAGTGCTGATTTGATGAGCCGCAACATGACGCGTCGCGTTGAAGTGGCTTGGCCGATTCACGATGCAGCAATGCAAAAACGCATCATTGAAGATTTGCTCACCCCCTATTTGCTCGATAACACAGATGCATTTGAACTTGGCCAAAAAGGCGAATATAAAGCTGTGCGCGAAGCAACCATGCGTGCTGCAAGCATTGTTAATTGTCAGCAGATGTTAATTAAAAAGCACAGTGCTTGAGTCAATAAAAATTTAGTTTGTAAAATTTTAGTTTGTATCATTAAGTAAAAACGATTCTGGTGTGACTTTGGCAATTAAAAACCTGATTCTTTGGCGGCATGCGGATGCGGAAATGGCAAATATTGCCATGGGGGTAGAGGACGACATGGCGCGCGAGCTAACACCTAAAGGAAAACAGCAAGCTAAGGTGATGGCGCAATGGTTACAAGCACATTTACCAAAAGATTTATTGTTGTTGTCGAGCCCAGCAGTACGCACTTTTGAAACTGCTGAAGCACTTAAATACAATATCAATGTACATCAAGCACTAAAACCAGGTGCAGCATTGCAAGATGTATTGTCTGCGCTTGAAAACATTAAATCACCCACAAAAAATCTATTAATTGTAGGACACCAACCATGGTTGGGCTTGTTGGTTGCGCATCTTACAGGTGGTGCAGACATGCACATAAAAAAAGGCGCAATCTGGTGGTTGCGCCTTTCTTCAAGTCATCCAGCATCAATTAAAGCGTCGTACGATGTATATACCGTGCAGACCCCTAGCTTGATGCGCTAAATTTTATTAGTATTTAGCCTAGCTTTTTTTCTTGGGACGTCCTGTTTTAATCACGGGTATTTTAGCCAAAGTCATTTTAAGCGTGTTGTCAGACATGGCAGCTAGCAACTTAATACCAGCACGTAATAGCTCACTTTTTTTAGCTGGCTGACCGAGTTTACTTAAACGTGCTTTTAGCACAGCGATTTGGGCATATTCGTCTTTAGGCATGGTGAAACTGTCGCGTTCCATTTTGACTTTATCGGATTTTGCTTTTTTTGCAGTGACTTTTGGTGTTAACTTAGCGGCAGGCTTTGCTGTCGCGGTTGGTTTTGAAACCACTGGTTTGGGTGCACTTGGTTTGGTTATTGATTTAGTTGTGGTTGGTTTAGAAGCGATTGTTTTACTCACAACAGGCTTTTTAACCACTGCTTTTTTTACGTCAGGTTTTATTGCAACAGGCTTTTTAGCTGCTGGTTTTTTTGCTACAGCTTTAGTTGCTGAAGGTTTAACTGAGCTAGAAGTTGCAACAGTTGTTGATTTAATATCGGCCATTTCATTCTCCAAATAAACGGTAAAAACAGTTTATACTGTTTATTTTAGATGTCAATGGTTATATTTCTTTAATAAATCAATCATTAAGCTAAAGATTTGGAGAGTTTTAATAGGCTAATCTTGGGTTGAAACAACTAAACTCCAATTGGTTTTTTGCCATGCTAGAATTTCTTCTTCTAATAAATAACAAGTCTGCGGAAATGCTTGTTGCCAAGCATTAGGTAGACTTAATAAAAAGGTATTGCCCGCACGTTCCAACTTGATATTTTTTAGCACAGGCATATTGCGTGAATGGCAAAATATCACGGCTAGCCTCAGAGAAATGAGTTTAAAAATAAAGCTTTCGTCATTAAAGTCTGCTTCTAATTTTCTGAGCTTGCCGCTATGCCCAAGCACTAACATACTTAAGCGATGTAACTCACTCTGTGCAAAACCCATTAGCTCAGTATTGTCTAAAATATAAGCACCATGTTTATGTGACTCGCTATGTGAAATTGCAGTACCTATTTCGTGGCACTGTGCCGACCAAATCAATACTTGTTTGCGCCTGTAAAGTTCGTGAGCATTATCGTTGTATATGTTTAGAGTAGGAATAAGGGCACTAAAAAACCCTAGGGCTACTTTTGTAACATTTGCTGCATGTTTTTTGTTAACGCCAAATTTAGTAATTAAGTGTTGAATAGATGCATCGCGCAAGTCTTCAGAGTTCGCATCATCTTGCCCTATCATGTCGTATAACAGCCCATGACGTAGAGCGCCTTTTGCAACCATTAGAGTATCTAATTTAAGTAAATCAAATACACCAATAAGCACGCAGAGGCCGCCTGAAATGACTGTTTTGCGGTCTTCTCTTAAACCAATGAGATCTAGTTTATCAATTGTTTTGGCTTTAATTAATTGCGCGCGAAGCCAAACTAAACCCTTGCGGGTGATTTTTCCTTCTTCAAAGCCTGCGCCGGCTAAAATATCCGCAATGGCGCCAACCGTGCCAGAAGCGCCATAGGCCACATCCCAATAAGGGTGCTGGTAAGTATCTGCGACTGCGTCTAAAAAAGACTCCGCGGCAATTTCGGCGCGCTGAAAGTTTCTTTCAGAAAACTGACCATCTGCAAAGTATTTCAACGACCAAGTTACCGAGCCAACACGTAAAGAATCAGTGGTTTCTGCCGTTAGATTATGCCCTAAAATAAACTCAGTCGAGCGTCCGCCTATGTCAATTACTAAGCGCTTTTCATCGGATTGTGGCAGAAAGCGGCTCACTCCTTCGTAAATGAGGCGAGCTTCTTCAACCCCAGAAATCACTTCGACTTCAAACCCAAGGGCTTTTTTTGCTAACTTTAAAAATACATCTCGGTTTTTAGCTTCACGCAATGTTTGTGTTGCGACAGCGCGCACATGATGGGTCGGAAAGCCTTTAATTCTTTCCCCAAATCTGGCAAGACATTTGAGTCCGCGTTCAATGGCTTCTGGCTTAAGGTTGCGTTCCTCGTCTAAATCTCCACCTTGGCGCACAGTTTCTTTTAGATAGTCGACGCGTTGAATACGCCCATTTTCATAGCGACCAATCTCTAGCCTAAAACTATTGGAGCCTAAATCAACTGCGGCGAGCAAGGTTTCTGGGGAATGTGTGTCGTTTTTTTGCATACTTTAAATTGTTAACATAATATGAATTTATAGCATATTTTTAAGCTGGCAAGATGACAAAACCAAGAACATTTTTTAGATCAGTTTTTTAATTGAGTTTTCATACTCAGGGAAATATCTTGCAATCACACTTAAATCAAAACTACGTAAAATACTTGTGTTTGGTTCTCGCGCTAATAAAAACTCAAAAGAGGCCTTGACAAGGCTTGCATTCTGAATCTTTCCTGCAGTTAGCTTTAAAGCGTAATCAGCTTGTACGGTGACTTCGTGCGAGGTGGTGGTTTTTTCGACAACAGTGACTTGATAAGCAGTTTCATTGAGTGCTAGTACATTAATTTCTGCCATATGTGCCCTTTGCCGAAAAGAGATGAGCGCGCGATTTGGTGTTTCAATACAAATTGCCACAAAACATCATTGTAGCGCTTGAAATCACATAACATCACCCCAATTTAATAAAAACAAAAATTAAATGCAATTAAAAATATACATATTCAAAATTAGGAGCATACATGTCAAAAATAAAATCAGAAAAATTAGAGTTCCAGGCAGAAGTCAAACAATTGATGCAGTTGATGATTCATTCGCTATATATTTTTTATAGTTTCTTCCAATAAGAAAATAATTCATCATTTTATTGT
>JAIYEJ010000175.1 GCA_027487055.1 Methylotenera sp.
AAAGAAGCGTTTTTTGAAAAACGCCCAATGACAGAAGTAGATTTTATGAAAATCGAGGCACCACGCCGTGCCGAAAGCGGTGCGCAAGTGCCTGTAACTTATACAATAGATACCGCGGCCGCAACTGCACAGGGTGTCAAAATCGTTAAGCTCTATGCATTTGTTGATGCAAACCCGATACCAGTCACAGCAACTTATCACTTAACAGATGCATTGGGGGATTTTAATTTATCCACAAGAATTCGTTTTGAAACAGATGCATTTGTGCGTTTGGTTGGCGAAACTGCAGATGGTAAACTTTATTTGGCCTCACGTGAAATCCGCGCTGCGGGTGGTTGCGGTGGTACAGTAGATGGCGATGAAGCAACGATTCGTGCATCAGCAGGTAAAATTAAATTTAAAGTCGATGAGCCAGTAAAAATTGGCGGTGTAAATTCAACTACGTTTAATATTAAACACCCGATGCGCACAGGCTTACAACGTGAGTTGGTGTCGCAAGGCTTTATTCCTGCGTTTTATATTAACAAAACTGAGTTTAAATTTAACGGTAAAACTGTGATGACGGTGGATGTAGGTGTTGGTACAGCAGAAGACCCATATTTTAAATTTAACTTTGTGCCAACAGCACCTGGTAAGTTAGAAGTGCTTGCGACAGATAATGAAGGTAAGAGCTTTAGCCAAGAAGTTGAAGTGAAAGGTTAGTACTTTTTAATTTTAAAAAGCCCTCCATTCTGGTCTCTTGACTTATTTTTAAGATAAAGTTTACTTTAATTTCTGATTCAAAATATTTAAATTTATGGGGGCTTTATACCCCCATTATTTTTTAAAAACTATCTAATATCTGAATTTTTCCTCTAAATCTCTTTTTTTGAGAAAGCTAATCTGCAAATTTTTCCATGTTTTAACGTACATATTTAGAAATTTTATCAATATATTAAATCTAGTCATTGGCTGATTATTCAAATCCAATAAAACCAGTAATTCCAATTCAAAATAGCCATTCATATCTATAAGATGGAGCCAATTGATTAGGTACTTAAAATTAGCGATTTGCTCAATCATCCCCTTATGCGACCTTCAACAATAAAAGTCGCATTTCTTAAATGGCCAAAAGCGGTCATCCAGTTTGCTCTGCAGAGGACAGATCTAACACAAAAATATTGGGTATTAGTATTCCGTGATTGATATCAATCATTTAATACGGATACCCAAAATATTTAGCCTGCCTAATTTTTTTTGCGATGATTTGTGTTCACACATAATCAAAAATGGAAAATTTTTATGTATTATAATCATCTATAAACTAGGTAAAATATGTTCGGAACTTTGCTGTGAAGGTATGAAAATGAATTTTACGTATTTAGGACCTTTATTAGTCATCAGCTTTTTCTTTGGATTACTAATATTTCTCGAAATAGGCAGGCGTATTGGGATGGCCAGCACTCTCGGTAGCTACGCAGGAAATAGTACAGTCAATGGTGCTGTATTTGGGTTAATTGGATTGCTTATTGCCTTCACTTTTTCAGGTGCTGCCGCACGATTTGAGGCTCGTCGCCATTTGATTACGGAAGAAGCCAATGCCATTGGCACAGCTTATCTCCGCATTGATGAACTTCCTGCCGATGCGCAGCCAGAAATACGGGCATTGTTTCGTCATTACCTAGAAGTAAGGGCAACAACATACCGTCATGTAACTGATATCAAGGCGACCAACGCTAAACTGGCCGAAGCAGAAGCAATGCAGAAACTGATATGGGCAAAAGCATCATATGCATCACATAGGAAAGATGCACATCCAAGTGCTGCGAGGCTAATTCTTCCGGCCTTGAATACGATGATAGATATTGTGACTACTCGAAAGGTTGCCACGGAAAACCACCCACCGCTGATCATTTATATACTGCTCGCAGGTCTAAGCATGATGGGTTCATTGTTGATTGGCTATGAGATGTCGAGTGACAAGGATAAAAAGTGGCTACCTATGATTGTTTTTTCCGGGGTTATGACTATAGCAGTATATTTCATAATTGATCTTGAGTTCCCACGCATGGGATTAATTCAAGTTCAAAGCGCAGACCACATACTGATGGATCTCAGAAAAAGTTTAAATTAACACCTACGTTCCATCATATTCGTTATCTTTTTGGTCGAGGAAATTATCATCTAGAATTTGTTGTGCTTGGATTATAGTCTTTGTGAAGCTTAGAACTTTTGCTTGCTTACATCCTGAGCACAACAATCAGCCGTGAAGTCGCCCCGCTTTCAAAGACTCACACCATCAGTTCGCTAACAAACATAAACACTAAGTATTGTTTATTGGCGGCTACTTCATTTTATGAGTGTTCTATCGAACAGACTGATCTATAGAAAAGTTACATCATTCGATTAACTCAGAATTTTCAGTTTACGAAGTAAAGACTTATTGCTCAATTTATTAATAGATACGTAAGCGCCAATTTAAACCCATATTGACTTCTTGAACAAACTCGTTGGACGCTAATTGAGTATTTCAGTCCAATAAAGCCATTGATTCCAATTCAAAATAGCCACTCATAACTATAAGAGGAGCCATGAATTATCTTCTAAACGAAAGCGATTGGCTCATAAATCCCCATAGCTGACGTTCTAAGTTAGGAAAATCTGTCTATTTTTTAAGGTAAGTCCACAGTTCCGCTTGAAGGGTGGGTTAAGCTACGAACATACCAGCCACCATAAATAAATGCTGGTAAGCATAGCAATATTGACAATAAATTATGTGTGCCCCACTGACTGAAATAGTTAACTGCATTAAAAATTAAAACTGGGATTGATGCAATAGCACTGTGAATAATATGGTTTTGGTTTGCAATTTTTGCAGCTGTATAACCGCCCAAAAAATCAAAGTTAAGACCCAAGCCAATTAAAAGATAATAAAACAAATTGTAAGAGTTGGCTGTTGCCACTACTTCACTCGCGGGAACGCCCTTTGCAACTAACCAATAGCCTATGATTGCATAAAGAATTTGGCTAAAAAAAGCAGACAACCCTAAATCTATAGTTGCACCAAAAAGGATAGCCTTTTTATTAAGCTTCATTTATGCCTAATTGATAATTTTAATTGCATAGCAGTAACTCATTGTCTTTTATTGGTTTTATTGTTTCTCGGTCTCTATATTGAAATACTAATATAGAGAGGCAGAGTTATCTAGTGAATTTAGTCAATATTCCGAAGAATCCCCTAAGCAGCCTCTCGATGATGATTTAATTTCATCAGCAAACTTGTGATGAAGTCTGCTGCTAGATGACTCATTAAGTTGGCGCATTATTTTTGAAAGTGCTACATGGAGCAAAAGTATCAATGGAGGCTAAGCTTCAAATCAGTTTATCTGCATGCAAGATCAAAAATGATGCTCTGCGAGACAACATCTGTGAAGCTTGCAAAGAGTTATTTTGCTTTGCGAATGTGGCTTGATGATTTTATCTATATGTTTTTATATGTATGCGAGTCTTTTTGTGGTTGTGCTGCTGATAAGGAGTTATCTATCGAATTGAGGTTTAGTGAGATTAAAAAAAATATTTATATTTAAATGCGTTGGATGGCCCGTCACTTTTTTCTTTTCACGCTGGTTCGTATCGTTATGTGTGTCAAATTTATATTCATTTTTTATTCTAGTTTTGTCAATATTTAAGGTAATTTAACAACAATAGTCAGATGAATTTAATATTACATAAAATACGTACTATAAAATCATGATTTTGGTTATGTATATTTAATAGTCTAAGCATTTTTTATGAAAAATATATAATTAAATTAAT
>JAIYEJ010000336.1 GCA_027487055.1 Methylotenera sp.
AATGATAAACTAAATGGTGATGCTGATAACGATACTCTATATGGAATGGGTGGTGATGACACGCTAACGGGTGGCTCGGGCAACGATATTTTAGATGGGGGATTAGGTAACGACAGCATGAGAGGTGAGGCTGGCGATGACACATATGTTTTAGACAGTCTAAGCGACTCTGTTCTAGAGAATCTCAATGAGGGAAATGACATAGTAAAAGTTGCATACAACAATCAATCAACTACTGCGATTTTACTGTCTGCTAATAACAATATAGAAAATATTACTGTTACAGGAACTGGATTATTTAATATTACCGGTGACTTTGGAAGCAATATTTTAAATGGTAATGAATCTAACAATGTAATTAATGGTGAGGCGTACGAGATAATTGTTCTTCGTGGCAACAATGATCAATTATATGGTGGTGGTGGTAATGACACCTTATACGACCCATTTGGCGATAATTATTTTGACGGTGGCACTGGTGCAGACTCGATGTACGGCGGTTCTGGGCATGATACATACATTATCGATAATGTTGGTGATGTGGTTCAAGATGTAGGCGGCAACTTATTAAATACTATTTATAGTAGCGTAAGTCTAACCAGTGTAATTTACAACACTGATGTTTACTTAACAGGAACTGATAATATAAATGTAAGTGGATACTCAAACCATAACCCACAAGGTTTTATTAAAATTACCGGTAATAGCGGTAATAATGTATTTGGTGGCGCACAAAATGGCTATGGAACATTAGTCTATCATGACG
Source organism: Methylotenera sp. (assembly GCA_027487055.1). Taxonomy (GTDB): domain Bacteria; phylum Pseudomonadota; class Gammaproteobacteria; order Burkholderiales; family Methylophilaceae; genus Methylotenera_A. The sequence continues at coordinate 767 of JAIYEJ010000336.1, forward strand.
AACTTATCGGCGGTAAAGGGAATGATACATACTACATAGATCAAGGTGACATCATTACTGAGTTAGCTAATGAGGGTATTGATACGGTATTTACTGGCATTTTCAATTACGTTCTTGGTGATAATCTAGAAAATCTAATCTGTAGCTATGAAGGTAATGGGAACTCTTTAGATAATGTTATTACTGGAAGTAACTTTAATGATGTTTTAAAAGGTATGGCTGGTAGCGATTCTCTTATTGGTGGAAATGGCGATGACACACTAAGCGGTGGCACAGGGAATGATTCACTTACTGGTGGACTGGGTGGCGATGTGTTTAAATGGAACTTGGCTGATAAGGGCACAAATGGATTACCTGCTATAGATAGAATTAACGATTTTAGCTCGACCGATGACAGATTAGATTTGCGCGATTTACTTGAAGGCGAATCTGGTGCCAACATACTAAATTTCTTAGACGTGACTACGAGCACAGCTGCAGGTGTGACCAATACTGAAATTAGAATCAGCAATACGGGTAGCTTTGCTGGCGGCACCTTTGCGGCAGCGGCAGAGAATCAACATATCACTTTAGCTGGCGTTAACTTGCTTACAGGCACAAATGAAACTGATTTATTGGCGACTTTAATTGCGCAAAATAAACTGATTATTGATGTGTAATTAAGTTTTAAAAGGCTAATCTAACTGTAATTTAGCGCATGTGCCTGACTACGCCACTGTGGAATGTATGGCATCGGTGTTGAATGTACCAACGCCGTAATTCTATATAAGAGATGACGACCTAGCAAAGCTGATTCTAAGGTACGGTCAGCTTGATGCAGTTGAAAAAGCTAAACATATGAAACTAGTAAATTTAGACTCTGTTTAAGCAGTAGACGGCTACAGTAGTGAACAGTTTTAGATGTAAAAAAGCCTTGCATCGCTGCAAGGCTTTAGGTATTTGGCTCCTCGACCTGGGCTCGAACCAGGGACACACGGATTAACAGTCCGTTGCTCTACCGGCTGAGCTATCGAGGAATCGGTAGGACTTGTGAAGGCGTGATAATACTGGCTTAGCGCTTTTTGGTCAAGATTTACACGTATAATTTACAACTTAAATGATGAATAAACCTAAAAAAATAGTAATTGCGCTTTTGATTGTAATTGGCTTGTTGCTAATTGTTCCTTTTTTGATTCCTTTGCAAACCTATTTGCGGCAGGCTGAACACTTAGCAAGTGAGCAACTTGGCCAGCCAGTCAGTATCGGTTCGGCACATCTATTTTTCTTGCCTAGCCCGCATGTGACTGCTCATGATATTGTCTTGGGTAAGAATCAAGCGCTTAAAATAGATGCTTTGGTGTTAACGCCCACGCTCACTAGCTTATTTTCAGATACCAAAACCATCGATTTGCAGTTTAAGAAACCCATAATAAAAAAATCTGCCTTAGATTTTATTGCTGCGCTATCCTCTAACAAACAAAACGGTAGCGATACTGCTAAGGTCCATGTGCGGCATATTGAGGTGGATGAACTAGAGCTTGCTTGGCCCAATATGATGCTTCCTGTTTTAAATGCAGATATGACGCTTTCTGCAACTCATGCGCTGGAGCTTGCCTCATTAGCAAGTACTGATGGCGCACTCAAAGTAGATGTGATTCCAAATGGAGAGGAGCAATTAATTGCCCTTAATATTAAAAAATGGACATTGCCTGCGGATTTGCCTTTGTTGATTGATCAAGCCAAATTTGAAATGCGTCTGAAAGGTAGTCAATTGGCGGTCTCCAGCATCGATATAGAAATGTATGGTGGCAAAATAACGGGTGAAGCAAACCTTAGCTGGACTAAAAATTGGAAACTGAATGGAAAGGTACATGTTGATCATTTGGCGGTTCAGCAACCAAGCCGTATGTTGAGTAAATCGGTATATTTAAGTGGACATTTGTTTGCAGATGGCAATTTTTCTAGCGCAGCAAAAGAGGCTGGCAGTTTATCAGAGAGTTTGCAGACTAACTTTCAATTTAAAGTGAATAACGGCGTACTGCATGGGCTCGATTTGGTCAAAATTGCGAGTGTATTAATTAAGCAAAAACAAGATGGTGGGGAAACGCAATTTGATACCTTTTCAGGCATGTTAAATAGCGTGGGAAAGCAATATCATTTGCGCAATTTGGACATTAGTTCTGGTTTATTGCTCGCAAAAGGCCAAGTGAAAGTAAAATCTAACAAAGCATTAACGGGTACATTGACTGTGGATTTAAAGAACAGCATGGGTTTAGCTGGTATTCCGCTGGATGTTTTTGGTACGGTGAGTAGTCCATTGGTTTTTCCAAACAAAGCAGCTCTGGCAGGAGCAATCGCGGGTTCAGCCGTGTTGCCGGGGGTTGGGACGAGCCTTGGGATAAAAGCAGGGGAAAAAGCCGGCGAAGCTTTCAATAAACTTAAAGGTTTATTTGGCAATTAGCTTGTTTTTAATACCATGTAAATTGCCGTGCAAAATTTGATGCCCTGCAAACCAATATCCATGAGGCATACAGGGCAATGGTTTTAATTAAATGAGCGCTTTTTCAATTCGATCAAGAGCAGTTTGTAGGTTTTCCATCGATGTTGCAAATGAAATACGAAAGTAACCTTCAGCACCAAATGCAGAACCAGGTACCACAGCAACAGCATATTTTTCTAACAAGTATTCGGCAAACGCCATATCATTGGCGGCTGCAATTTTGCCAGTTTTGTGTAGATTTGCAATGGCCTCGCGCGCATCAGGGAAAGCGTAAAAAGCACCGCCCGCCATAATACAACGCAAACCAGGCATTGCATTAAAGCGGTCAACCACGTATTTGTGGCGCGCTTTAAATGCAGTGACCATCGGTTGTATGCATTCTTGCGGACCGCTAAGTGCGGCTTCCGCCGCGTATTGCGAGATTGATGTCGCGTTACTTGTAGACTGAGATTGTAAAATCTCCATGGCTTTAATAATGTTGGCAGGCCCTGCGGCATAACCAATACGCCAACCCGTCATCGAATACGCCTTAGAAACGCCATTAAGCACGATACAGCGATTTTTTGATGCAGGGGTTGCGTTTAGTATATTGTAAAATTTTTCGCCTGTTAAATTAACATGCTCGTACATATCATCAGTCGCCACCAATATATTTGGGTGCTTCAGCAACACTTCACCCAGGGCTTGGAGTTCTGCAAAGTTATATACCGCGCCAGTCGGATTAGAAGGCGAGTTAAACATCACCAATTTAGTTTTTGGCGTGATAGCAGCTTCTAATTGCGCAGGCAACAATTTAAACCCTTGCTCAATGCCGCAATCTATAATCACAGGCACAGCTTCTGCTACCATGGCGATATCGGCGTAACTTACCCAATAAGGTGCTGGCACAATCATTTCATCGCCAGCATTCAGCACGGCTAGGCATAGGTTAAATATCGTTTGTTTGCCACCCACGCCCACAATCACTTCATTGACCGCATAATCAAAGCCATTTTCGTTTTTAAATTTATTCACAATGGCTTTTTTAAGCGCAGGTATCCCGCTCACAGGCGTGTATTTAGTGTAACCCGCATTAATTGCCGCAATTGCAGCGTCTTTAATGTGCTGTGGCGTGTCGAAATCTGGCTCACCAGCAGCCAAACCAATAATTGGGCGACCTTCAGCTTTATATTTGGCGGCCTTTGCGGTAATGGCAAGAGTTGGGGATTCTTTAATCGCTAACACGCGACGCGATAAAACGTTTGAAACTGGCTGACTCAAAATAAATCCTAGGAATTTGCTTTATGTGTGAAAGGCGTCATTTTACGCATAAATGACACATTTAGGAATATTCATGATAGCGATTTATAAACCATAAAAGTCTAAAGATTATGTTTTTTTTGATTGATAATTAGTATTGACGCTAGTTATAAATGCGATGAAAAAGCTTAAGATATTATTTATTACTAAATTCTGTAAATATTTCAGCAAGCTTTCTCACAGCCAAGTACATAACTATATTCTGCTGCTGCATCTTCACTTAATTTAGCTACCGTTAGTTGAATTTGATGCATTTCATCTATATCACCTCTATTTTTTGCCATTTCACCTAGGTTAATAAAAGCATCTAAGTTGCTAGCATCCAAACTAATGGCTTGTTTGTAAGCGGTTGCTGCTGCATCTAATTTACCCGTATTCTTAAGCCCTATGCCATATGCCAGCCAAGCTTCGCTGCTTTGAGGTTCGGCTTGCGTCCATTTTTCAGCAACTTGGCTTAGTTTTGGCCAGTCATAGCGTGATTCAGGTACAGCCGCTTGCATATAAAAAGGTTTTTTATCCTCATCTTCTTCCCACAATGCTTTGCCAGTCACAGGAAAAACAGTCGACGCTTCTTGTTTATCAAGTGTTTCTAACCACTCAACCGGCAAGGCAAAGTGGATACTGCCACCTTTGCCAGTGGT
>JAIYEJ010000021.1 GCA_027487055.1 Methylotenera sp.
AATTCAGACATAATGGCATCATCGTTTGGTACGATAATAGGAATTTCCATCATAAAACGATCTCGTGCTGCTGAAGGAATCTCAAATGTTTCTTCACGTTCTACTTGGTTGCGGTCAGCAAACACAATCATATGTGGAAAATAGTGTTCTTTATTAAATGCCGTAAGAGAGCGCTCAGCCATTACCCGTAACAGTAATGAGTGCACTTGGGGGCGGGCGCGGTTAATTTCGTTAAAAAAGAATACGCTTAAATTTTCACCCGACATCAAAAGTGGGCCTGCGCTGACGTGCGGTTTACCATCTTCACCTAAATAGGTGTGATACACCAAATCATTTGGCATTAAATCAATCGTACCTTCAATACGCTGGTAGCCACCGCCAATGCCGCGCGTAAAGGCACGGAGTAGGGTAGTTTTACCTACGCCCACATCGCCTTCTAGCAACACGTGACCACGAGCAAAAATAGCAGTAGTGATTAAACGTATTGGATTTTGTTGACCAACCACGACTTTGTTCACTTCAGTTTCTAAAGTTAGCGCATGTTGACGCCAGTCGGCCAATTGACGGTCGCTCATAGAGTTTTCCTAAAAATAAAAAAGGTTAATTTTGATATTAATTGAATATTATCATAAATGAATTTTTTGGATGTGTATACAGGTTTGTATACCACAATTTTTTTTGTATCTAAAATTAATGCTTCCGCTAAACGCATTTTCCAGCGAAAATAGCATTTATATTAAAGTTAAAGAATGATACGAATGGAAAAACAAAATAGTTTCACAAAAGAAGAGTTATTAAAATGTGGTAGGGGCGAGATGTTTGGTGAAGGAAATGCACAATTACCACTGCCACCAATGTTAATGTTTGACCGCATTGTAAAAATCACAGAAGGTGATGGTAAGTATGGGCAAGGTCAAATTATTGCAGAGTTAGACATTAAACCAGACTTATGGTTTTTTGATTGTCATTTTACGGGCGACCCGGTTATGCCAGGTTGTTTGGGCTTAGATGCGATGTGGCAATTGGTTGGTTTTTATTTGGGCTGGATGGGCGGTCCTGGCCGTGGTCGCGCCTTGGGTGCTGGTGAAGTTAAGTTTAGCGGACAAGTTTTGCCAACTGCTAAAATGGCGACTTATACTATAGATTTAAAACGTGTCATTATGCGTAAATTGGTAATGGGGATTGCCGATGCAACAATGACGCTAGATGGCCGCGAGATTTATGTTGCCAATGATTTGCGTGTGGGCTTATTTACGCGTACTGACAATTTTTAATTTTTTAGATAGAAGATATAAGATTAAAATATAGGGAGAGCACGAAAATGCGTCGTGTTGTGATAACAGGGTTAGGTATTGTTTCAAGTCTTGGTAATAATAAGGCAGAGGTTAAAGATAGCCTTTATGCGGGCAAGTCTGGAATTTCTTTTCAACAAGAATATGCGGATCGTGGCTTTCGCTCGCACGTGGCGGGTAATGTTAAGCTTGATTTAGAAGGTCTAATCGACCGTAAGCTTATGCGTTTTATGGCAAAGGGGCACGCCTACAGTTGGGTGGCTTTGCAAGAAGCAATTGCCGATGCCAATTTGCCACAAGAGTTAGTATCGAACATCCGTACAGGTATGATTGTGGGGGCTGGCGGTACCTCGACGGAAAGTATGCTAGAAGCTACTGATACTTACCGTGAAAAAGGCGCTAAACGAGTGGGACCATATATGGTGACCAAAACCATGTCTAACGGCATTGTGGCTTGCTTGGCAACGGGTGCTCAGATTAAAGGTGTGAACTATTCAATTAGTTCGGCTTGCTCAACCAGCGCACATTGTATAGGTAACGGTGTTGAGCAAATTCAGCTAGGTAAGCAAGACATTATATTTGCGGGTGGTGGCGAAGAAGAACATTGGACAATGAGTTTATTATTTGATGCCATGGGCGCCCTAAGTAGCAAATATAACGATAGGCCAGAAAAAGCATCGCGCACATATGATGCTGACCGTGATGGTTTTGTAATTTCTGGCGGCGGCGGTATTGTGGTGCTTGAAGAATACGAACACGCAATAAAACGTGGTGCAAAAATTTACGCTGAAGTGGTTGGCTACGGTGCGACATCAGATGGTTACGATATGGTGGCGCCAAGTGGTGAGGGCGCCGAGCGTTGTATGAAGCTTGCATTAGAAGGTATAGACCATGTTGATTACATTAATACACACGGCACATCTACGCCTGTTGGGGATACCAAAGAGCTGGAAGCGATTAGCAATGTATTTGCCAGCGGGGCTTACGGAAAACTGCCAGCTATTGCATCAACTAAGTCATTGAGCGGCCATGCACTTGGTGCGGCGGGTGTTAACGAAGCGATTTATACCTTAATTATGATGGAAAATAATTTCATCTCCGCGTCTGCCAATATTGAAACCTTAGACCCTGCTGCAGCTGGTTTGCCTATTGCCACTAAACGCATTGATAACGTAAAAATTACTACTGCATTATCAAACAGTTTTGGCTTTGGTGGAACGAATGCGACCTTAACACTATCAACCAAAAACCTATAGTATGCGTTAACAAGCGCATCACTTTAATAAGAAGCGCAATATGAAGTTTTTTTTAACCATTCTATTTGCATTAATTCTTAATGGATGCGCGACATTGGGAGGCGACCGTACAGTCAATGTCACGGGCGACCAAATCGCACAAAAGCTCAATGAGAAACTCGCGCTTCCCATCTCGCTTCTTAAAGTTTTTGATGTGAATTTGTCTAACTCTGTCGTCACGTTCGATAAAACTACTGGCCGCATGATTACCACCATGGATAGCCAAGTTTCCAGTGATCTATTTAATCAGTCACTGGCTGGAAAATTAGGCATTTCTGGGAAATTGCGCTTTGATGCGGCAATGAATAGCATAGTGCTGGATGAACCAAAATTGGAAAACATTAATATTGCTGGTGCAAGCGGAAAATATAATGATTTGCTCAATGCCATTGCTAAAACTTTGGGTGGCGAAATGTTGAGTGGTTTAACGCTCTACAAAGTGAAGCCGGAAGATTTGACATATGGCGGCACCAGCTATAGTCCAAAAGATATGGTGGTGACGGAAAATGGATTGCAACTCACGCTTACACCTACAAAATAATTAAGCCAGTACTTGGCTTGTCCGTTGAATAAGTACGCTAAAGGATTTTATTCACACGCAAAAA
>JAIYEJ010000278.1 GCA_027487055.1 Methylotenera sp.
TAAAAGGGAATGGAGAAAAATTAAGCGTTAGTCCATTCAGCGCTAAAGTCGATGACAGCCAAATTAATGCCAATCTAGGCATCACGCAATTTAGTAATCCAGCATTTAGTTTTGATATAAATATTGATCGTCTTGATGCTGATAAATACATTACCAAATCCAACGCTAGCGACAACACCGCCAAAAGTACTGCTGACACACCGATTGACTTGAGCGCGCTAAAGAAGTTAAATGCGACGGGCCAAGCCAAAATTGGCTGGCTTAAGCTCGCCAATGTTAAAACTGAAAATGTAAACTTGGGTTTAAAAGCGATTGATGGTGTGGCTACACTTTCACCATTTTCTGCCAATTTGTACAACGGCAGTATGAACGGCACACTTAAAGTAGACGTGCGTAGCACACCCAATATTGCATTTAAGCAAAGCATGAAAAGTGTATCTATTGGCCCACTCATGGTCGATGCGATTAATAACGATATGTTGTCTGGTACTGGCACTGTGAATATCGATGTAACGACACAAGGTAATACAGTAGGCGCATTTAAAAAAGGGCTAGCAGGCAATGCTGCACTTAACCTAGCAGATGGCGCAATTAAAGGAGTCGATATTGCAGGCAGTATTCGTGAGATTAAAAATAAAGTGAATGTATTTAAAAAAGAAGCTGGTGCTGATAAATCTAAAAAAACGGATTTTAGTGAGCTCACAGCGATTTTTGATATAAAAAATGGCGTGGCGCATAACGAAGATTTAGCCATGAAAGCGCCAATATTACGCTTAGCTAAGGGAGACAGCAAAGGTGATATTGATATCGGCAATGAAAAAATCAATTACCTTGCAAAGCCCACGGTTGTTAAATCACTAAAAGGCCAAGGTGGTGCAGATTTAGACGATTTAAGTGGTATTTCAATTCCTGTCAAAATCACTGGTACATTCGCTGAACCTAAATACGGCATGGACTTTGCCGCGATTGGTACTGCACTCGCACAATCAAAATTATTGGACAAAGTTGGCGGCGAAAAAGGCGTTGCAGTAAAAGAGCTGATGGGCGGCGATAAGGTAGAAGGCTTAAAAGGTTTACTTGGCAAGAAAAAAGGCACTGAAAGCACCTCACCCACTGCAACTGATGGCACAACTCAAGCCGCGCCTGCCGAAGAACCAAAATCTGTAGAAGGCAAGGCTGAGAAAAAACTTAAAAAAATACTTAATTTTTAAGGTCATATGATCGTTTTTGCAGATGCAATAATTTCTTGGCAAAAACGCCACGGACGACATGATCTACCTTGGCAAAACACCTCTGACCCTTATGCCATTTGGGTTTCAGAAATCATGCTACAACAAACGCAAGTCGGCGCCGTTATTGGCTATTACGGCAAGTTTATGCAACGTTTCCCCAATATTCATATACTTGCCAGCGCTACTCAAGAAGATGTGCTACAACAATGGAGTGGCTTAGGTTACTACTCTCGCGCGCGCAACCTATATAGCGCCGCCCAAAAAATAATGGATTCTTTTCATGGAAGGTTTCCAAACGACTTTGATGATATTTTAAGCTTACCGGGCATTGGCCGTTCTACTGCCGCGGCCATATCTACATTTGCATTTAATCAACCCATGCCTATTTTAGATGGCAATGTAAAACGTGTTTTTGCGCGCTACTTTTTAATTGAGGGTTGGCCAAGCTTGCCCAATATTGAAAAATCAATGTGGCAAATTGCGGTACGGGAAAACCCCGTTGGTTTAAATAAGGCTGAAAATGCTGTTGCCTATACGCAAGGTTTAATGGATTTAGGCGCAACGGTTTGTACGCGTAGCCAACCGAAATGCCATATTTGCCCAATTAAAAAAAATTGTCAGGCACATTTAAAAAATCAAACGAATTTACTTCCAACCCCTAAACCACGCAAAACACTTCCTGAGCGAAATACGACAATGTTAATTTACATGAATGCTAATGAAGTGATGTTAGAAAAGCGCGCCAGTAAAGGCATATGGGGTGGGTTATGGAGTTTTCCAGAAGTTGATTCTGCGCCAATTAACGGTGAAATATTGCCTAAATTTACGCATACTTTTACGCATTTTAAACTACATATAGAGCCAGTATTAATAAAATCAAGTCATCAAGATAATATGCCAAATACGCTTTGGATAACCTTAGATGAAGCTATAGAATCTGCAATTCCAACGCCTGTGCGCAACATCTTACAGAGTTTAAATTCAAAAAATTAAAGCAGCCTAATATAACTGGCTGCTTTATCTTTTAGTGTAGGCGTGAATGCAAAATTCTATCCGCTAACATCTGAAAGCGCGGCGATACAAACTGTCGCGTTTGACTCCCAGAGTCTGCTATGTTTAACAACTCTTCAATTGCAGATCTAAAACCAAGTTCAAACAACCAATAATCATCTTGATGAATTGCTGACTTTTTATCTGTATTTACATCTGCGCATAAGCGCTCAAATGCTTCCATACATACATTTCGTTCTGCCATATTAGCCTCCAGATTAACTCTTCACAACAAATGATATAGCTGTTTAGTTAGCAATGCGCTAAATACGTTCACCGACTTTAGCGCTTATTTGCTATTTTTGATTCCAGCTATCTTCCCACATACAATGTTTAATTGTATGACGATTTTTAATCAATTCCTCAATGCTAGGCTCATCATTTAACGCACGTTTAAGTGCAAGTTTAATAGCATCATAGTTATTTTTATACATGTCGGCTTTATCTAATGTACCTGCTTTTTCAAGCTCAATACAACCTGGGTCTATCCATAATAATGCAACAATGCATAAATCGTTGACTTGGTCTTTAGGGATAATGCCTTCAATCACTGCATCTAAAATACCATCAGCAACTGCAGCTTGTACAACACCACCAAACAAACCAACATCTGTGCTACCTTTTAAAGTCACTTTTGGCACCATCATGCAAGCAGGACGCACAAGTTGGTTAATATCGCGCACTGCAAACATGGCAGTGTGACCTTTACTTTGCGCCATCATATTGGCAAATGCTTGACCTACTGGGCCATCGACTGTGCCGATTAAAATTTCTGGCATCGCTGCAGTGACATCCTTGCCTTCAGAGTAAACAGTTGCTTCGCCTGCTTTAAATACGATTTTTGACATTTGGTTTCCTTTTACACATTAACTAAAACTATTTTTTGCATTATACAATTTAAATGTGACACTTAAATAGTACGTTGCATATCTACGTGCCAAATATTTGCATCGATATATGCTTCACTGGTCACAGTAAATCCTGCATTTTCATAAAACTTAATTGCGTGGGTTTGAGACGAAATGGCAACCGTTTGCATTCCCAACGATTTGCATATCTTAATCGCTTCATCTAGCAAGGCAAGACCAAGGCCTTTACCGCGCCAATCTCGCATCACCGCCATGCGCCCAATTCTGCCTTTTTTTAAAATTCGCGCGCAGCCTATCGCTTTGCCAGAGAAATCTAGTGCTAATAAATGAATCGCATCTTGATCATGCTCATCCCATTCGATATAAAGCGGTACATGCTGCTCTCCAATAAATACCGCTTCACGCACTGCCTTAAGCAAGGCTTGCTTAGGGCTATCCCAAGTCAACTCTTCTATAGTAAATGATTGATTCATACTGATTTTACCTTGCAATTTAGCATTGCATTTGTGCTTAGTAACAGGCATTATGCACACTTATTTTTTGTTAACAAGTTGATAAGGTTTATTATGCAAAAATATCAAACAGCAGCAGCTAGAATGATGCTTGCACTGGTTTTTTTAGGCTTAGTTTTACTGCGCTTAAGTGCAATTATGTCATCACCAGATGGCTATTTACAATATCAAATGACACTTGGTCAATTTGGTTTGCCAACCATTTTCGCACCGCTTTTGATATTAGTTCAAGTCGTCGCGGGTGCTTGTTTATTTGTTGGGTTTAAAACGCAATTATTCGCAAGGGTTTTAGCCGTTTTAGCTTTGTTTTTAGCTATTGTTCTTGGGCGAGCTATTCCAGAAGTATTTTTCTTATACATCGGTATTGCAGGCGGTATGTTTTTGCTGAGTCTTTATCCACAGACCGCATGTAGCGTGGATAATATGCTTAAAAATAAGTAACGACTGCATGATAATTTAAACGACAAAATTAAACGTTAAATTACACAAAAAAATTTATACGCCCTGTCAGGCAGTATCCATGAGCCTTACAAGGCAGGTGTTTTGTTGTTGTGAAAATAGTGGTGCTTAATATAGATTATTCCCACTCTAAAGCTGGGTAAATCGTATTTACATTTCGTCTGTTGGCAATGTCAAAAAGTAGCCATTTATCTTTTTCATTTGCCGCGACCGAATTCATCGCATCGTTCATACTTTTTCCAGCTTTTATATTCGCGCGAATATCTGCTAAAACTGTATTAAGATAACGTTGTTCGTTTGTTAACGCTTGCACCCAATCTTTAGTCACAGGGCCATGGCCAGGCACCACTTGTTTCACGGGGTATGTTTTGAGCATATCAATCGCGGATATCAAACCTTTAATATCACCTTCAATCACTGGTGTACGCTCTATAAACAATAAATCACCTGTGAATAAGGTGCTGGTTATGCTATCAACCACTGAAATATCAGTGTTAGTATGGGCGTTGGGGTAGGGCGTTACTTTTAGCGTTCTATCACCTAAATTAAGCTCAATTGTCTCTTTAACTGGCAAAGTAGGTTTAACAATAATGCTATCTTTAGCATCTTCGCCCAAATATTTGGTATTCAGTTTGCCATATGCTTCTTCGCGCAACTGCATCGCATCGCCTAATTTTACGTGGCCCACAAACTGTGGTTTATCTTCTAAAAACGCGGCGTTTCCAAAAATGTGGTCAGGATGCACATGCGTATTAATGACATATAATATTGGTTTATCGGTAATTTTTTTAATAGCTACTCGCAACTTTTTACCCACTTTTAAACTGCCGCCTGTATCAATGACAGCAACGCCAAGGCTACCCACAACAAAGCTGATATTACAAATGTCTCCTTGATAGCCAGTATCAATATCCAAATGTTCGCCATGATGCACATAGATGCCATTGCCGACATCTTGAAATGCAAATTCCGCAGACTTTACGCCCGCTTGCGCGCAAGATGCCAATAAACAAAAACTAAACAAGTAAGCTGTAAATCGCATCAGTTTGTATCCTTTATAGTTGATTTGACGATTAATCGAATAGAATACGCTAATATTACGCCACGCAAGCAACAAATTATTGTGACCGCTGTCACATCTAACAAACAATACTACGTAAAAGATATTATGAGGGGATAGTGATGAGCAACACTACACGTTACACCAAAACAGCCGTTTTTCTACATTGGCTACTAGCAATTTGCATTTTTGGCATGTTTGCACTGGGCTGGTATATGAGCGAATTACCAAAAGAAGCACCTAAACAAATGGCTTATGATTTATTTGATTGGGGCATTTACAGTTGGCAATTAAGCGAAGAAGTTTCACCTAGAACATTTTACTTTAACTTGCATAAATCGCTAGGCGTGACAATTTTTGCCTTAATTCTTTTTCGTATTTTATGGAGAGTTACTCACAAGCCACCCGCATTGCTGGCGAGCTATAAAGCTTGGGAGCGCAAATTGGCAACGGGAACACATCATCTGCTGTATCTAATGATGGTCGCATTACCTCTAAGTGGCATTATTATGGCCACTTACAGTAAGTACGGCATCAAATGGTTCGGGGCAGAATTTATTAAAGGCCTTGATAACACCCCCATGCGCGAGCTATTTAAAGAAGTGCATGAAATTATAGGTGTGATCATTTTGTTAGTGCTTATTTTGCATATTGTGGGCGCACTTAAACATAAGTTTATAGATAGAGATGACACTTTAAAGCGCATGCTTTAAGTCATTATCATTTTAATGCTCTGTAAGCCAGTATCCATAAGGCTTACAGAGCATGTTTTTCTTGATACTTATTTAGCTTTTTATTGATGATATTGTTGGCTATGTTTTCGCACGGCTTCTAACATCGCCGCAGCATTCTCAGGCGGTGTCCATTGCGTGATTCCATGACCTAGGTTAAATACATGGCCGTGACCGTTGCCATAACTGGCTAAAACACTCGCCACTTCTTTTTTAATTGCTTCAGGCGTACTTAACAAAATAGCAGGATCTAAATTTCCTTGTAAGGCAACTTTGTTGCCAACTCGGGCGCGGGCTTTCCCAATATCCACAGACCAATCAAGCCCTAGCGCATCTGCACCAATATCAGCTTGGGCTTCTAACCAAAGCGCACCACCTTTGGTAAACACGATGCTAGGCACTTTTTGCCCTTCTGCGGTTTTGGTTAAACCCGCTACGATTTTTTGCATATAATTGAGTGAAAATTCAATGTAAGCATTGTGCGAAAGCGCACCACCCCAAGAGTCAAAAATCATTACCGCTTGCACACCCGCAGCAATTTGGGCGTTTAAGTATTGGATAATTGTTTGCGCATTGATTTCAAGAATATGATGCATTAATTCTGGGCGCGCATACATGATTTTTTTAGTGTTCAGAAAATCTGTGCCACCTTTGCCTTCTACCATATAGGTTGCCAATGTCCATGGACTACCGCTAAAGCCAATCAAAGGTACACGGCCATTTATCGTCTTACGAATTTGGCTTACTGCGTCAAACACATACTGCAATTTAGCCATATCAGGCACTTCTAGCGCGAGAATCGATGACTCATCAGACGCTGTACGCTCAAATTTTGGGCCTTCACCTTCCTCAAAATACAAACCCAAACCCATGGCATCTGGCACAGTCAGTATGTCAGAAAACAGTATGGACGCATCCAACAAAGGATATCGATTAAGTGGTTGAAGTGTGACCTCTGTCGCAAAGTCTGGGCTTTTGCATAGTTGCAAAAAACTACCCGCAGATTTACGACTCTCGCGGTATTCTGGCAAATAACGGCCAGCTTGCCGCATCATCCACACCGGCGTGTAGTCAGTAGGCTGGCGCATTAACGCGCGCAGAAAGGTATCGTTCTGTAGTACTGACATTAACGAGGAAGCGTAGAACTACCCATTAAAAATGCATCTACTTCACGCGCAGCCTGGCGGCCCTCTCGAATTGCCCAGACGACTAACGATTGCCCGCGGCGCATATCACCCGCTGCAAATACTTTATCTACATTTGTTTTATAGCAGCCCTCGCCATCTGTGGTCGCTTTGGCATTCCCACGAGAGTCTTTTTCTACACCAAATGCATCTAGTACCGCTTGTACGGGTGAGACAAAACCCATAGCGAGCAAGACCAAGTCTGCGGGAATTGTAAATTCTGAGCCTTCAATCTCAACCATCTTACCGTCTTTCCACTCGACTTTTGCACCAACCAAATGCGTTACTTTACCATTCTCACCAATTAATTTTTTAGTGGTAATAGACCAATCACGATTTGCACCTTCTTCATGGCTGCTAGAAGTACGTAACTTAAGCGGCCAATTTGGCCAAACCAACTCTTTGTTTTCTTTCTCTGGTGGGCGTGGCATTAATTCAAACTGTGTAATACTCAATGCACCATGACGGTTAGAAGTACCTACGCAGTCAGATCCTGTATCGCCACCACCAATCACAACAACATGTTTGTTGGTTGCAATTACTTGGTTTGGAACTGTGTCACCTGCTACAACTTTATTTTGCGCTGGCAAAAAGTCCATCGCATACATCACGCCATCTAACTCGCGGCCTGGTACAGGTAAATCTCTTGGGTACTCTGCTCCACCAGCCAAGACAACAGCGTCATAGTCTTTCATTAATTGCGCGGCTTCTACATTTTTTCCAACATGTTGATTAACTTGAAAATCTACACCCTCTGCCTGCATTTGCGTCATGCGAAGGTCGATATGTGATTTTTCCATTTTGAAATCAGGAATACCATATCTAAGCAAGCCGCCAATACGGCTATTTTTTTCTAATACCGTAACAGAGTGACCAGCACGCGCCAATTGTTGTGCTGCAGCTAAACCAGCAGGGCCTGAACCTACAATGGCTACTTTTTTACCTGTTTTGTCTGGGTTAACTTGTGGCGTAACCCAGTTATTTTCCCAAGCTTTATCAATAATCGCATGCTCTATTGATTTAATGCCCACTGCATCATTGTTAATGTTGAGTGTACATGCCGCTTCACAAGGCGCTGGGCAAATACGCCCTGTAAACTCAGGAAAGTTATTTGTTGAATGCAATACATCAATCGCATTGCGCCAATCTTGGTTGTAAACCAAGTCGTTAAAATCAGGAATAATATTATTTACTGGGCAGCCGCTTGTACAAAACGGTATACCGCAGTCCATGCAACGTGCGCCTTGCTGTTTTGCTTGGTCATCCGTTAAATGTAGAACGAATTCTTTATAATTTTTAACTCGGTCTGTCACAGGCAAATTTGCCTCAGACAAACGCTCAAACTCCATAAAACCTGTTACTTTGCCCATTATGCTGCTTCCTTGCTTGTAGCTAGCGCCATTTCTGTAAGCGCGCGTTTATATTCATGTGGATACACTTTAACAAATTTACTACGCATATTTGACCAATCGTTCAAAATTGCTTTTGCTCGGCTACTGTCAGTGTATTTTGCGTGACTTTCAATCAGGCCTTTAAGTGTGACTTCATCTGGTTGATTCAAATGCTGCACTTTACCTAAGTTCTTGCCTGCATCAGTTTCTGCTGCTTCCACTTTTTCTAGTGCTACCATACTAGTATTACAGCGTTTCGCAAACATACCATCTTCGTCGTAAACATAGGCTAAACCACCGCTCATGCCAGCTGCAAAGTTTTGCCCAGTTAAGCCTAAAACAACCACTGTGCCGCCAGTCATATACTCGCAACCATGATTGCCGACTCCTTCTACAACCGCGCTAGCACCTGAATTACGAACACAGAAACGCTCACCCGCAACGCCATTAAAGTAAGACTCCCCTGTCGTTGCACCATACATCACAGTATTGCCAATAATGATGTTTTCATGTGGAATACCTCTGAATGCTTTTGGAGGTTTGATAATAATGCGTCCACCGCATAAACCTTTACCGACATAGTCATTACCTTCACCCGTTAAGTCAAAAGTAATACCCTTGGCTAAGAATGCTGAAAAACTTTGACCTGATGTACCTGTAAAGTTGACGTGTATTGTGTCATCTGGCAAACCAGTATTACCGTAGCGTATCGCAACTTGATTAGACAGCATTGTGCCAACGGTTCTGTTTGTGTTGGTGATAGGTATATCTATCGTCACTTTTTTGCCACTTTCTAATGCGGGTTTTGCTAACTCAATAAGCTTGTTATCTAAAGCATTCACTAAGTTATGATCTTGTTCTTCAACATGACTACGCGCAACAGTTTTTGGCATATCTACTTGATGGAATACTTTACTAAAATCTAAACCATGAATTTTCCAATGATCAATACCCTCGCGCATGTCTAGCAAATCAGAGCGGCCAATCAAGTCATCAAATTTTGCAACCCCTATGCTTGCCATCAGTTCGCGTACTTCTTCAGCAATAAAGAAGAAGAAATTTACAACATGCTCAGGCTGCCCTGTAAATTTCTTACGTAATACTGGGTCTTGTGTCGCAACGCCTACCGGACAAGTATTAAGGTGACATTTACGCATCATAATGCATCCTTCAACGACCAAAGGCGCCGTTGCAAAACCAAACTCATCTGCCCCTAATAAAGCGCCAATCAATACATCGCGCCCTGTTTTAATTTGCCCATCTACCTGCAACACAACGCGGCCACGCAACTGATTTAGCACAAGCGTTTGCTGTGTTTCAGCCAAGCCTAACTCCCACGGCGTGCCCGCATGTTTAATAGATGACACTGGCGAAGCACCAGTACCACCATCGTGACCGGCCACAACAATATGATCTGATTTTGCTTTTGCCACACCCGCCGCAACAGTTCCTATACCAGTTTCCGAAACTAATTTAACTGAGATACTTGCCTTAGGATTTGCATTTTTTAAGTCATGTATGAGTTGTGCCAAATCTTCAATTGAATAAATATCATGATGTGGCGGTGGAGAGATTAATCCAACGCCAGGCACAGAAAAACGTAGTTTTGCAATATATTCTGAAACTTTGTGTCCTGGCAGTTGACCACCTTCACCAGGTTTTGCACCTTGTGCCATTTTAATTTGTATTTGATCTGCGCTTGCCAAATACTCTGCAGTCACGCCAAAACGACCTGATGCTACCTGCTTAATGCGTGAGCGCATTGAATCGCCAGCTTTAAGTGGAATATCTGACTCAATTAAGTTTTTACCAATGACATTGGCCATTGTTGATTCTGTAGCAACTGGGATAAAGCGTTTTGCGTCCTCGCCACCCTCGCCAGTATTTGACTTGCCACCGATGCGGTTCAT
This sequence comes from Methylotenera sp., assembly GCA_027487055.1. Taxonomy (GTDB): domain Bacteria; phylum Pseudomonadota; class Gammaproteobacteria; order Burkholderiales; family Methylophilaceae; genus Methylotenera_A. The sequence goes on from JAIYEJ010000278.1 coordinate 10,399, forward strand.
TGCAATTGCCAAGGTTGCATGAGCTTCTGTTGAAATGGAACCTAGAGACATTGCGCCTGTAGCAAAGCGTTTTACAATCTCTTTAGCTGACTCCACTTGCTCTAATGGGATAGCCGGTCCAACTGATTTAACCTCAAATAAGCCACGTAATGTTTTATAACGGCGTGCTTGATCGTTAATTAATTTTGCGTACTCTTTGTATGTATCAAATTTATTCGTTCTAGTCGCATTCTGTAGTTTAGATATTGATTCTGGCGTCCACATATGTTCTTCACCGCGCACACGGAAGGCATAATCACCACCCGCATCCAATGCGTTAGCTAATACTGGATCGTTACCAAAAGCTAAATTATGCAAACGTAGTGTTTCTTCAGCAACTTCATCAATACCGATACCTTCAATTTGCGTGACGGTACCAGTAAAATATTTATTGATAAAAGCAGCATTTAAACCTATAGCTTCAAAAATTTGCGCACCACAATATGATTGGTATGTAGATATACCCATTTTTGACATTACTTTATACAAGCCTTTGCCGATTGCTTTTACAAAGTTTTTTGTCGCTGTATAGCTGTCGCCTGGCATACTTTTTATAGTTTTGTACACCAACCAAGGGCAAACAGCTTCTGCGCCATAGCCTGCAAGTAGCGCAAAATGGTGCACTTCACGTGCTGAACCAGTATCAACAACTAAACCAGTACTTGTGCGCAGACCAGCTTTGACTAAATATTCATGGGTAGCAGAACAAGCAAGCAAAGCAGGAATTGCAATGCGGTTTTTTGACACATTTCGGTCAGATAAAATTAACACATTAAACTTATCTTTTACAGCAAGCTCAGCCGCGTAGCAGAGTTTTTCAACTGCTTTTTTCATGCCTTTTTTGCCTTCAGCTACATCATAAGTGATGTCTAAGGTCATTGATCTATAAGCACCTTGGGTTGTCGCACCTATGATTTTTAATTTTGCTATATCGTCTTCTGTTAATACTGGCTGGCTGGACTCTAATCTTAAAAGTGGAGTAGTTTCATCTACTCCCAGTAAGTTAGGTTTCGGGCCAATAAATGTCACCAATGACATGACCAGCTCTTCTCGAATTGGGTCGATTGGTGGATTAGTTACTTGCGCGAATAACTGTTTAAAATAGTTGTAAAGAATTTTTGGCTTATTAGATAATACAGTCAAGGCTGCATCATTACCCATTGAGCCTGCACCCTCTTCACCATTTACCAACATGGGTTGCAGTACAAATTTAATATCTTCTTGTGTGTAGCCAAATGCTTGTTGCGTATCTAGCAACTGATCAACAAGTTCAAATGCGCTATCTACTTCTGGAAGATCACTTAATAAGTAGCGTGATTCTTTAATCCATTTTTTGTAAGGTTTTGCTGAAGCTAAATGTGTTTTGACTTCGTTGTCATCAATAATGCGGCCTTGTTGCATGTCAATGAGCAGCATTTTACCTGGCTGTAAACGCCATTTCTTAACGATTTTTTCTTCTGGAAAAGTCAGTACGCCCATTTCAGAAGCCATCATGACAATGTCTTCATCAGTTACTAAGTAGCGGGCTGGGCGTAAGCCATTACGGTCCAGTGTTGCGCCTATCATATTGCCATCAGTAAACGCCACGGCAGCTGGCCCATCCCAAGGCTCCATCAATGCAGCATGATATTCATAAAATGCGCGTCTATCTTCATCCATCAGCGCGTTATTATTCCAAGCTTCTGGAATAAGCATCATCATTGCGTGTGGCAAGCTATAACCACCAGCCACTAAAAGTTCTAAACAATTATCAAAACATGCAGAGTCAGATTGGCCTTCTGCAATAAGCGGCCAAAGTTTATCTAAATCTTCGCCAATGACAGCTGATTTCATCGTTTCATGCCGTGCCGCCATCCAATTAACGTTTCCTTGAACGGTATTAATCTCACCATTATGCGCAATCATACGGAATGGATGAGCTAAATCCCAGGCTGGAAAAGTATTTGTAGAAAAACGTTGGTGTACAAGGGCCAAAGCTGATACTACGCGGGTATCAGCCAAATCTTTAAAGTAAACACCTACTTCGTTTGCAAGTAGCATCCCTTTATAAACGATGGTTCTGCTTGAAAATGATGGAATATAAAACGCCGCGTTATCTTTTAAGTTAAGGGCGCGTACTGCGTGCTCGATACGTTTGCGAATGACAAAACACTTACGCTCAAAAGTCGTTTGGTCCATAGCTTTGCTGCCGACAAACACTTGGCGCATGCAAGGCTCAACATCTCGAGCGGCATCTGCGATATTCGCGTTGTTTACTGGCACATCACGCCAGCCAAGAACCGATTGATTTTCTTCACCAATAATTTTATTGATGATGACTTCGCAACTTGCACGGTTTTTAGCATCTTGCGGTAAAAATATATTACCAACTGCATATTTGCCAACTTCTGGTAGCTCAATATTAAGTTTTGCTGCCTCTTCACGCATAAATGCGTCTGGCATCTGCATCAAAAGACCTGCGCCATCACCTAATTTTGGGTCATAGCCTGTTGCGCCACGATGCGTTAAATTCGTTAGCAGCATTAACCCTTGCTGCACGATTTCATGGCTTTTTTTGCCTTTAATATGCGCTACAAATCCTACGCCACATGAGTCTTTTTCATTACGCTTGTCGTACAACCCCTGATTTTTCGGAGGATGGCTTTGCGGGTTAATTTGGATTTTACTTGCATCGTTAACTGACATATCTATTGCCTAATAATCTCGTGTTCAAAACATATAGCGGA
>JAIYEJ010000027.1 GCA_027487055.1 Methylotenera sp.
GAAGTTAAGTGACGAATATTCGCAGCTGTCTTTAGCCAATCCTCATGTGCTTGCGATGGCATCAGCGCGGTATAAGTCCCCGCCTTATTGATAGAGCGCATAATCATACTGCCTGGAGATATGGTGACCTCATCTGCAATATTTAAATGCCCCAAAATCATAGCAGCGCCACCAATTCTGCAATGCTTGCCAATAATCGCACTCCCCGCAATACCAACACAACCAGCAATCACTGTATGCGCGCCAATACGGCAGTTGTGCGCTATTTGTATTAGATTATCTAGCTTTACACCCTCTTCAATGATTGTGTCATCTATAGCGCCACGGTCTATCGTCGTATTAGCGCCTATGTCTACATCATCATGAATAATGACACGCCCAACTTGGGGGATTTTAACCCAATGCTTACTTTTATTCTCTAGTGTCTCTTCTGCATAACCAAAACCGTCATTGCCGATTACGCAACCAGAAAACAAATGACAATTTTTACCGATTTGTGTTGCATGCTTAATAGTTACATTCGCTTCAAGCACGGTATTATCTGCAATGCTTGAATTGCGCTCAACCACGCAACCAGCGCCGATTGTCACGTTTTTCCCAATCATCACGTTAGCCTCTATCAACACATTTGCAGCTATACTGCAGGTTGCGGGTATGATAGTAGTGGCATGTACATCCGCGCTACTGTGCACACCTTTAAAAACGCTATACGGTGGGTTTAATAACTGAGAAACCTTGGCAAAATACGCGTAAGGATTATCAACAATGATTTTGGGGATTTCAGTGAGCGAAGCATGCTGTGATGTAATGATAACAGCACTCGCATGCGTGTTTTTTAACTGTGTTGTATATTTTGTATCACTAAAAAAACCAATGGCGCCAGTCTCAGCCAATTGCAAAGAGCCTACGCGATGAATTTCTACACTAGAATCAGCTGATACGGAGCCACCTAATTGCTGAACTATTTGCTGAAGCGATAACTTGGTAGTCATAAATAGCGGCCATATGGCGTATATATTTGCTTATTTTTTGCCAAGCAATTTCAATACTTTATCGGTGATATCCACTTTTTTACTTGCGTAAGCAACACCGCCGTACACAACCAAATCATAACCTTCTGTTTCAGAAACAGTTTGCACAGCTTTATTAATTCGGTCTTGCAGGCTAGCAAGCTCCTCATTTTTACGGAGGTTAATGTCTTCTCGTAACTCACGCTGTTTACGCTGAAATTCAATTTTCAAATTTGATGCATCGCGTTCTTTATTGCGACGATCAGTTTCTGAAAGAGTGACCCCTTCTTTATCCAGTGCAGCTTCAATATCACGAATTTGCTTTTGCATTTTGTCCAGCTCTTGTGACTTTGGGCTAAACTCACGCTCTAGTTTTTTACCACTTTCAGCTGTTTGTGGTGCTTCTTGTAAAATTTTGTCTACTTGCACATATCCAATTTTAAGTTCTGCTGCTGATAAACTCGTAGCAGCCACTAAAGAAGCCAAAACAAAAATGCTTTTCAATTTACTAATCAATTCAAATCTCCTATACATTGCTAGGGCATTGCCCAAAGCAATATTAATTCTACTACTAAATATTACTAAATATAGCTAAATGACTATTATTTCTAAAACTGCTATTTTTAAAACTGCGACCCAAGTTGGAACTGCAAGACCTCTGTTCGATCATCCTGCTGCTCGTTTAGTGCTTTTGCAAATACCAATTTTAATGGCCCAAAAGGCGAGAACCAACTTACACCAACCCCTGTTGAATAACGCAAATCACCTAAACTAATACTTTGATTATCTCCATATACATTACCCGCATCGAAAAATGCACTTAATCTAAATTGTGATGAATCTTTAATTAATGGCACAGGCGCAAAAAATTCCGCATTACCTACACCACGTGTTGTTCCGCCGATATTAAACTCTTCACCTGTAGTGTCAACTTGACGTGGGCCAAGAGATCCGTTTTCAAATCCGCGCACAGAGTTCACACCACCAACAAAATAGTTTTTGAAGAATGGGTATTTTGTATCACCATACGATTTTGCATAGCCCAATTCACCATTAAGCATAAAAGTGAAATTTTTAGCAATGTCTTTAAACCAAGCATGCTTATAATCCAGGCGATAATATTGCAAGTCTAATACTGGCAAAGTTACTTCCGCATTGAGCCTTTGTAAAACGCCTTTATTCGTAAATAATATATTATCACGCGTGTCATGCGTCCAACCAGCAGATAGCTGAACGGAGTTACTTGTACAACCTGTAGTATTGCCACAAAAATCTCTATATTGAACCGGGCTATTGGCAGATAATTCAACCTCAGTGAAATCCGCCGTTAAGCCTGCACTAAAAAAGTTGTTTTCTGTGAGCGGTAAACCGAAGCGCACACCTGCACCATAAGACCGGCTATTAAAGTCAGCAAGATTGTTGTTAATATCATTATTAGCGTTTAAATCACGTCTATAGACATCGAATCCACGGCTGATACCATCAGGTGTAAAATACGGGTCTGTAAATGACAAAGAATAAACAGTGTTTAATTTACTC
>JAIYEJ010000086.1 GCA_027487055.1 Methylotenera sp.
ATATCGATATCTTGGAAAAGTTGCCCTAAACCATAAAAAGAAGAAAACTAAAAAGCCCATTTTTGCTAAAAACCATAAAAAACTATCTGGCAAAAATGGGAATGGAGATAACCAACCACCCAAAAACATCGTCGCCGCAAGTGCACAAACCAGCCAAATATTTGCATATTCCGCTAAGAAAAATACCATAAAGCCAGTTCCAGAATACTCTACATGAAAGCCTGCAACAATTTCAGACTCGCCTTCTGCAACGTCAAATGGGGCGCGGTTAGTCTCAGCCACAGCACTTATAAAATAAACTATAAACAATGGAAAGAGTGGCCAAATGAACCACTGATGCGCCCCACCCGCTTGTGCCAAAACAATCTTGCCTAAGTTTAAGCTATTAGCACACATCAGCACGCCAACTAAAGCAAAACCCATCGCAATTTCATAACTCACTATTTGCGCAGCAGATCGTAAACTGCCTAAAAATGCGTATTTAGAGTTGGATGCCCAACCTGAAATAATCACACCATATACCGCAACTGATGTCATGGCGAGCACATATAACAAGCCAGCATCTATTTCTGCTAATATCAAGGTTGCATCAAACGGAATTACTGCCCAAGCAGCAAATGCAGGAGCAATTGCAAGCACAGGGCCAAAGAAAAACAATCCTTTACTAGATGCGCTTGGCACCACAATTTCTTTAAAGACAAGTTTTATCGCATCAGCAAATGGTTGTAGCAAGCCAAAATATCCGACACGATTTGGCCCTATCCTTACTTGCATGTAGCCAATTACTTTACGCTCAGCCCAAGTTAAGTAAGCTACAAAAATCATCAATGGCAAAACAATCGCCACAATTTTTATTAGTGTCCAACTCGTTAATTCTACTGCTGGCCACCAAGTACCAAAAAGTTGCGCGATTAACTCCATCATACTGTTTGCGCCTCCTGATTCGCCTCTGCAAATACATATTTCTCAACCGTAATTTCGCCCATTAAATCGCCTAGGTCAGTTGAGTCTTCATGTGATGCAGTTACACGAACGCATCCCATCGCCACATGGTTATCAAGTTTTACTTTTAGTATTGCACTACCCTTATCTTGACGAACTAACACGATATCACCTTCAACCAAATCGAGTGCAGCCATTTCTTTAGAGCACATGCGAGCCATTGGTTGCGTGTTGTATTTGGTCTTTTGTAATGATGGTGCACGACGCACAATAGGGTCAGATTCATACTGAGGCACTTCACCAATACGCTGTAAGCCATCATGCTTAATGTTAACTTGTATTTCAACCAGCTCTTTCAGGTTGTTATTTAAGCTACGCCAAACGACAGTAGACGGTTTTTCACCATTAAAAACTTTGTCTTTAACTTCATCACTTGAGTCAAAATCAAAACCTTTTAATCCAAGTGTATTGGCTAACACACGTAAGACTTTCCATGCCGGGCGACATTCGCCAAGTGGTTTGACAACAGCTTGGAAGCTTTGCACACGTCCTTCCATACTCATAAACGTGCCAGATGTCTCAGTAAATGGCGCAATCGGCAACAATACATCAGCATTTTCTAAAGCTTCAGATTTAAAAGCAGTCAACGCGACAACACACTCTGCTTGTGCCATAGCGGCTTTGGCAAGTGCTGCATGTTGACAGTCGAGTTCAGGTTCAATATTGAGCAACAAATAAGCTTTGCGCGGGCTTTCAATCATCGCACGTGCATGCATCCCTAAAGTAGATGGCATCACACCAATTAAATGCATACCAGTACTATTTGCTGCTGCTGGTAAAATACCACCTTTAGCGCCGCAAATACCGCCGATTGCCTCCATCATGCTATACATCTCTGTGAACCGCGGATCGCTCAAAGCCATATTACCCAAGAAAATACCCACTTTTGGCGCGATTAAGTCTACATCACCATGCATACCAGCCAAGCCTGCTAAGCTCTCAGCAATTGCTTGAGTATTATCTCGCACTTTAATATCACTTAATAAACGCTCTAAAGAAGGTGGCAAGCACAATGATAACCTTTGCACTTTGGACATGGCTTTTAATATTTGGCCGAGCACATTGACCATATCATTAGGACGCACAATCACCTTGTGTGCTATATCCATGAGTGGATTGTTATCAAGCGGACTTACTATTGAGAGCTCAGCACCGTTATTTACAGCCTTACGGAAGCGCTGAGCCAATAAAGGGTGTTCGTTACGTAAGTTAGACCCAATGATTAAAATACGGTCCAACTCTTCAATCTCTTGAATATTGCAACCCATCCAAGGCGTACCAACGCGCTTACCATCTAATCTAAAATCTGTTTGACGCAGACGATAATCAACATTGTCACAACCTAAACCATGTGCCAACTGTTTGATTAAATAACCTTCTTCCATAGTGCTATTTGGTGAAACCAAGACACCTAATGCATCGCCACCATGTTGCTTAGTAATATCCTTTAATTGACCTGCAGCAAATTCAAGCGCTGTTTTCCAATCTGTCTCTACCCAATTGCCATTATGCTTAATCATTGGGGTTTTCAGGCGGTCTGGGCTGTTAAGTCCTTCGTATGAATAACGATCGCGATCTGATAGCCAGCACTCATTAATACTCTCTTTTTCGCGCGGAAGTACTCGCATTACTTTGTTATCTTTCACGTGTACTTCGATATGCGAACCCAAACCATCATGCGGAGCAATTGAAGGGCGGCGTGTCAGCTCCCAACTGCGCGCAGAATATCTAAAAGGCTTGCTCGTGAGCGCGCCCACAGGACATAAATCAATAATATTGCCACTAAGCTCAGAATTTACTGATTTATCTACATAAGCAGTGATTTCAGCATGCTCACCACGTCCGACCATTCCAAGTTCTTGCATACCACCCACTTCTTTTAAGAAGCGCACACAGCGTGTACATTGGATGCAGCGCGTCATATCTGTGCTGACTAAAGGCCCGATATTTTTATTAAAAACAACGCGTTTTTCTTCTGTATAGCGCGAGCCACTTGCGCCGTAAGCAACTGCTATATCTTGCAAATCGCACTCACCACCTTG
>JAIYEJ010000071.1 GCA_027487055.1 Methylotenera sp.
CAGTCGCATGCCCTTCTGCTACTAAACCTTTAGATGCCCGAATGGTTTGCCATACATAGAATACATAAATTAACACCATGAAAATACCTACTATTATCCGCATTACTTTGTTATCGTGGGGCACATATAGAGCAACAGCGGCTAGACCAAATGCAACAATAAAATAATTAAGATCACGTTTTAAACCAGTGCGCTCCGGGCGTAAATGACCAGTTAAACCGCGGCGCTTCCAAACTGAGAAAGCCATCAAAAAAAGTGAAAGCGTCGCTAACATAAGCGGCGCACCTAAGATTGCGCCCTCGCCAATTTCATGATTCGTTGCTGTATTTGCAGTGCCCGCGAATATGGCCAGTAATGGCACGCTGGTTTCTGGTAGTGCTGTGCCCACTGCTGCAAAAATAGAGCCTGTTACGCCTTCTGAAATGCCAAGTTTTTCACCCAAATGTTCTAGCGCATTGGTAAAAACCTCAGCGGCAATTAAAATCACAATGAGCATTGCAAATAATTGTACAAAAACCATATATTAAATCTCTCTATTTTGCATTAATAATGCTATTTTATAGGATAACTGCCATGGCACACCAAAAAACTCATGCAAGCTACAAAAATTAACAATATCATGATTAATAAAAAAGGCTTTCTTAATATAGCATCACAAATTGCCTCACCTAATTTTGATTCTAGGCCTGAAAGTACAGTCATTAATATGGTGGTGATTCACAATATCAGCTTGCCCCCCAATCAATTTGGTGGCAATGGGATACTCCAACTCTTTACTAATACGCTCAACCCAAACGAACATCCTTATTATGCTGAAATTCACACGCGCAAAGTATCTGCACATTTTTTAATTCGACGCGATGGCGAAATCATTCAGTTTGTTTCTTGCTTAGAACGCGCATGGCATGCAGGCATTTCTAGCTGGCAAGGCCATCAAAGATGTAATGATTTTTCTATTGGCATTGAGCTGGAAGGTAGTGACTTTGAAGCTTTTGAACCTAAGCAATACCTTGCACTCATAGGTCTTGTGAAACAATTAAAGAAAACTTACCCAATTGAACATATTGTGGGGCATTCTGATATTGCGCCTGGCAGAAAGACTGATCCAGGGCCTTATTTCGACTGGTCTCAGTTAGAAACTGTTAAAATCTAATTATTCTTTAATATAAATATCATCAAACATACAACTTAACCCAATTTACTATGCAAAAAAATATTTTTTATACCTTTTTAAGCGTGTTGTTGTTAACGCTCATTTCTTGCAGTAGCAAAGATGATGCTGATGCTAAAAAAGGTGAAGATAAAAAAGGTCTAAAAGCGACACTTGTGACAGTAACCACCATTAAAAACGCACCTGTAGAAATGACTGAGCAAGCGATAGGTACATTAGAGGGAATTATCGACCCTACAGTGGCCGCTGAAATAGCTGCACGCGTCATAAATGTGCATGTCACAATTGGTAGCAAAGTAAAACAAGGCCAATTAATTGCCACTTTAGACGCTACCGATTTTGGCATGCAACGTAATGAACAATTAGCTGAAGTTGCACGTATTCAAGCCTTGATTGAAAACCAAACCAAAATCGTAGCGCGCAACCAGGCGTTAGCGATTAAAAACTTTATCTCGCAAACAGCGGTTGATAACGATATTGCACAACAAAATGTGCTAAATCAACAACTGGAAGCTGCCAAAGCGCGTGCCGCCAGTATTAATCATAACAGTAGCAAATCTAAAGTTTATGCACCTGTTAGCGGCACTGTAGAAAAAAAGCTAGTAGATAGTGGCGATTATGTGCGCGTTGGCGACCCGATTGTGCAAATTGTGTCATCGCAACGTTTACGTGCGCATTTGCCTTTTCCTGAACGCATAGGTGCAGTACTCAAAGCAGGACTTAAAATTCGCATATCAACACCAACTTCACCCAATACAATTGAAACAGTGATTCACGAACTAAAACCTATGATTTCAGAAGATAATCGCACTGTAGATGTGATTGCAGATATTATCGATGCCCCTGGATGGCAAGCTGGCGCTAGCGTGACTGGTACAGTGGTTTTAGGAAAACAAGCTGCTGCAATGATGATTCCTGAACAAAGTTTAATTTTACGTCCCGCAGGTGAAGTGGTATATGTCGTGCGTGATAATACCGCGCACCAAGCAGTCGTTAAAACGGGCGCCCGCCAAAATGGCTTAATCGAAGTTTTAGAAGGCCTGAAGGAAAACGATACTATTGTGGTTGATGGTGCTGGCTTTTTAACAGATAAAGCACCTGTCAAAATAAGCAATTAAAATGACATTGCCTGAACTCTCCATCAAACGCCACGTTCTCGCTTGGATGCTCTCTGGCGTAATTATTCTGTTTGGCTTAATTGCCTATCAAAGCATTGGTGTGGATCGCATACCGTCGATTGATTTCCCTGTCATTACCGTCAACACGTCTTTACGCGGTGCTAATCCAGATGTAGTGGATACCTCTATTACCAGCATCATTGAATCTGCTGTCAATACCACACCTGGCATAGATCATATTCAGTCTTCATCATCCCCAGGGTTTTCTAGTGTCAGTATAACTTTTACGCTCGATAAAGATATTGATGTAGCTTATAACGAAGTGCAATCTAAGGTGAATCAGATATTAAAGCGCTTGCCAACCGACACAGACCCGCCAATTGTGCAAAAAATAGATACCAATGCAACACCTGTGATTTGGCTAGCTTTAAGTGGTGATCGCACTATTCAGCAGCTCAATTTATACGCTAACAATGTATTAAAGAAAAAGTTTGAGACCATTAACGGTGTAGGTGAAGTGCAGCTCGGCGGACGTCGCGATCGCGTGATTCGTGTGATTGTGTCACCAGAACGAATGGCGGCTTACAAACTCACTGCCAATGATTTAATTACTGCATTTAATCGTGAGCACATCCAGTTACCGGGTGGTTTTTTGGTTAGCTCACAAGCTGAACAATTGTTAAAACTAGATTTAGAGTTTCACAATACTAAAGCGTTAGCCAATCTTGCAATTACCAGCAAAGCTGGTGGAGTTATTCATTTAAAGGATATTGCTACGATTGAAGATGGCATCACCGATAATCGCCAAGTTGCACGCTACAACGGCAAGCCTACCGTGGGGATTGGTATGGTAAAAGTAGCTAATACCAATACGCTTGAGATTATTAAAGAAGTAGAGCGTCGCTTAGAAGAAGACATTCGCCCTAATTTACCGCCCGGTTTGTCGCTGGACATCTCCACCAATGACTCTATTTTTATTAATCAAATTGTCGAGTCGCTAAAAGAACATTTGGTTGAGGGCACATTATTTGCCGCATTGATTGTGCTGATTTTTATGCGCTCATTTAGCTCTACCTTAATGATTTGCCTAGAAATTCCAGTGTCATTATTAGGTGCAATCGCCATCATGTATTTTTCGGGCTACACCTTTAATAGCATGACTTTGCTGGCATTGTTACTATTGATTGGTGTGGTAGTAGATGATGCGATTGTGGTGCGCGAGAGCATTTTGCGGCATATGTCTGGCGAGGCAGATCTCAAATTAAGCGATGTGGATTTTAGTAATCGCCAAGCAGTGAGCGCGTTTCGCACCAAAGCTACCATTATTGGTAGTAATGAAGTCGTGTTTGCCGTGCTCGCTTCATCCGCCTCTTTGGTATGTATTTTCGCACCAGTGATTTTTATGGATGGAATCATTGGCATGTTCTTTAAATCGTTTGCGGTGGTCGTCACGGCTGGCGTGCTGATGGGTCTGGTGCACGAAGGCCTGAGCGATCACGGCAGTTGGCATGTGGTCGTGG
>JAIYEJ010000173.1 GCA_027487055.1 Methylotenera sp.
ATTCCTATTCTAGGTTCTTATGTGTTGGTTCGCACACCTATAATTGCAGACGTTGCATTTGAGGTGAGTGAAACATTTACATTAACTGCAACTCGCACTACTGGCACTACGGCGAACGCGTCTGCAGTGGGTACTGCTACGATTACTGATATCTTTAATGGACCAGACGCAATTAATGATGTACCAGTGAGCAATCTGCAAGAAGATACTGTGAATACTGTACTTGCTGGAAATGCCATCTTAGGAGGCAGTGGTAATATTGCTGATACTGATCCTAATAACGATACACTCTCTATTACCGGCGCTGTAGCAGGAACGGGGGCAGTGTCAGGATCTGTGACATTAGGTTCACCACTGACTGTCAGTGGTATTTATGGTGATTTATTGATAAATGCAAATGGTAGTTATACCTATACGCTTGATAACAATCGAATTCAAACGCAAAATATCTTGGGCGGTCAGTCTGTAAACGATATATTTACTTACAGAATTACAGATGGAAATGGTGGATTTGATACAGCAACTATTTCGGTCGCCATACTTGGTACGCTAGACTTAACGGCAATTACACCACAGCCATTGCCAATTATTGCAGATGGTTTGGTAGGTGAGTATTATGGGTACAATGATTTTATTAACCCTGCTGGTAACCGTCTACATGCTGATGATGGCACGGCAACCACCCTGGGAACAGGTGGCAATTTAGAATCTGTTGAAGATATATCACTTATCATTAATGGTCGTAACGTAACTATGGGTGGGCCAAACAATGTAGTTGGTACATCAAATGCCGGAGCAACAAATGCTGCGGATGTTAGGTTTAGTGTACGAAGTTTAAATTACGGAAACGATTTGCAGGTGGATGAGTTTGGAAACACCAGAGGCGTTGACGGTAACTTAGGCACAAACCCAAGTCTTGCAGCCGGTTCTGGAATACCTGCTTATGACTTTAATTTAAACACCAGAGAGTTATCCAACTTTTTATATACAGATGTCACAACTGCAGTCGTACAAACTGGTGCACCAGTGGGTGCTACGGTCGGCACGCAAACAGGGTTAGGAAGAACAACCGATGCGATTATACGTATGAGTGGCTTTGCTTACCTTGAGCGGGGTAATTACGACTTTAGAGTATATGCTGATGATGGCTTTAGGTTGCGTGTGGGTGGTGAAACGTTGATTGAATTTGATGGAAACCAACCTCCTACAACGAGAACTTATACTAACGTTGAAGTGAATGACTTGATATCAGGGTTTACTTCTATTGAGTTGCTATATTGGGAACAGGGTGGTAATGCTAACTTGCAATTTGAATTTAAGTTAACTGAAAGTGCTACATGGATTCCATTTTCATTAGATAGTATTGCTTTTTTCTCTGCGGCAAATCTACCAAATATTACTGATACCCGTATTCAAGATGTGGTAGAAACAGCTGTAAATCAACAGTATGAGCTTAGAACAGGCTCTATATTGGATGGTGATGGAAATGTTAACACGCTCGCTGGTGATAATGGACGCGATTATATTCAAGGTTTTGGCGGCAACGATATTCTCAATGGTTTTGGTAGTGCGGATTTCTTAGATGGTGGAGATGGCGACGATATTCTAAATGGTGGCGATGGTGCAGATATTCTTATTGGCGGTACGGGAAATGACACCATGACAGGAGGTGCAGGTGATGATACTTATAGGATTGATAGTGCAGGTGATGTTATTGTAGAAGCCGCAAATCAAGGAACCGACAACATTGAGATTGCAGCTACGTATAATCCAGGGACATATACTATTGGTACAAACTTTGAAAATGCCTCACTAACTGGAGCTTTAAATACCAATGTCACAGGTAATGCTGTTAATAACCGCATTATCGGTAATGATGGTAACAATACTTTAATAGGTTTGCTTGGGGATGACCGCATCATTGGTGGAAAAGGCAACGATACGCTTACTGGTGATACAGGTACGCCAGCTAACGGCGCCTTAGGTAAAGATTTATTCGAGTGGAACGCGAATGATCAAGGCACCCTTGGTGCACCGGCGATTGATACCATAACTGATTTTAGATATGGTGGTACTGGAACCACAACAGTTTTTGATTTCAATGCAACAAGGGTGGATGCCTTAGACTTACGTGATTTACTACAAGGTGAAGCATCTACGTTAACTCAAACTGGCGCTGTGCCCAACATTGGTAATTTATTAAACTATATTGACATTAATATTAACGGTGCTAATACAGAAATTCGTATCAGCACAGGGGGCGGATTTACTGGAGGCACATATGCAGCAGGTGCTGAAGATCAACGAATTGTTCTGCAAGGTATAAATCTTTATACAGCAACAGGAGCGCCTGCAGGTAACGAGACGGCTCTATTACAACGCATGCTGGCTAATGGCGCTTTAATTGTTGATTAAAGTTTAACAATCTTTTTTAACTTTTCAGGCCAACGTTTACGTTGGCTTTTTTTTTGAATTTAATTTTTTTATTACTAAGTCAACATATTTGCCGAGGCAAACGTTTGCTGATGAGATAAAGAATAATACTGTATGTTTATTAATTTTTTTATATTATTAACAGGCGGTTATTCCTGAGTTTTATCTATAAAATAGATGATAGGTTGACAATAAAGCGTGATGGTTTACCATGTAAAGTAAATAATAGTAAAAATAAATTATTATAATAAAACTAGGTCTTAAAACTGGAACATGAAAATTAAATATATTGTAGCTCTGCTAAGTGGTTTTTTTGCAGTCCAAGTAAGCGCGGAAACACTAGTACCCCTCAAACAAATGGTTGAAAAGGTCATATCGACAAATCCAGAGGTACAAGCAAGATATCACGAATACTTAGGTGCTGGTTACGAGCGAGATGTGGCGTTTGGTGGTTTATTACCTAAAGCAGATATTGTGACGACTTATCGAAATCAGGAAGAAATTGACAATGGCTTAAGTCGCAGGAACGGTACTGCAATCCCAAGAATGAATAACGAGTTAGTATTGCGGCAAATGATTTTTGATGGCCTTGCGACACCTAACGAAGTAAGTCGCTTAGGTCATGCCAAGCGTGTGCGCTATTACCAGTTGCAAAGTGCAATGCAAAATATAACGCAAGAGTTTGTGCGTTCTTATATTGATACACTTCGTTTTCAGCAATTGGCAGATTATGCAAAAACCAACTTTGTTGTGCATCAGCAAACATATAATCGCATTAAAGAGCGTGTAGATGCTGGTGTAGCCCGCAAAGTAGATTTAGAGCAAGCTGCAGGTCGATTAGCGTTAGCAGAGGCTAATTTGCTGACAGAAATGACTAACCTACATGACGTGACAGCACGCATTCAACGTTTGTATGGTGAACTTCCGCCGAGCACTTTAGAAGATCCTGATTTAGAAAAATCAGGTGTAGAGCCAAGCTCAGCAGATGCACTCAAAGTGGCTTATGTTAAAAACCCAGATATACTTTCGACGATAGAAGATATTCAAGCCGCTAAAGATGAAGTGAAAACAAGAGAGGCAAGATATTACCCACGCCTTGATTTACAGGCTCGCAAAAACTTAGGGACTAGTAATGATGGTCGCAATAGTACGAGTGCGGCAGATTTATTAGAACTCACCATGAATTTTAATTTGTTTAATGGA
>JAIYEJ010000176.1 GCA_027487055.1 Methylotenera sp.
GCCGCGTTACGATGGCAAATGGCGTCCTGAAGCAGGTAAAACCTTGCCGCCAATACCCGCTGACATTCCGCCTGTGATTCGTTTTAAAAACCCCCAAACAGGCGTAGTGGCTTGGGATGACTTGGTAAAAGGCCGTATTGAAATCGCAAATAGTGAAATGGATGATTTAATTATTGCCCGCGCAGATGGCACGCCGACCTATAACTTTTGTGTGGTCGTGGACGACTTTGAAATGGGTATCACGCAAGTAATTCGCGGTGATGATCATGTCAACAATACGCCGCGCCAGATTAATATGCTTAAAGCATTAGGTGCAACGATTCCACAATACGCGCATCTGTCGATGATTTTGGGTGATGACGGGCAAAAACTTTCCAAACGCCATGGTGCAGTCAGCGTGATGCAATATCACGAAGATGGCTATTTGAAAGAGGCAGTGCTCAATTACTTGGCGCGCTTGGGTTGGAGTCACGGCGACGCAGAAATTTTTAGCATGCAACAGTTTTGCGAGTGGTTCGATTTAGACCATATTACGGCATCCGCTGCGCAATTTAATACTGAGAAACTCAACTGGCTTAATGCGCACTATATTAAAGAAATGGATATTGATAAACTTGCCGAGGACGTGCAAGCACGCCTGCAAGTCAATATCAATGTAGCTTCTGGCACTCCTGATATAAAAAGTGTGCTGAATTTGTATCGAGAACGCGCAAATAATTTGAACCAACTTGCGCAAGACATTGCCTTTTTTTATGCAAAGCCGCAAATTAATTTAGCCGAAAAAGAAAAACATATCACGGCTGAAATCTTGCCAATTTTGAGTGAATTTGCTCAACAAATTAAAGAAGTAACATGGTCTGCCGAAAATATTCATAGCGTGATGAATGCGTTGGTGGCAAAACACCAATTGAAATTTCCAAAATTGGCAATGCCATTGCGTGTCATGCTAACAGGAATTGCACAATCGCCTAGTATTGACCAAGTGATGGCGGTATTAGGTCAAAAAGAGACGCTTGAAAGAATGGAACTGTATTTAAGCTAAAAAATGTTTATTTTTCACTTGAAAATCGAACAAAAAGGCGCAATCATAGTCACATGTGAAAGTAATTTGTTTACATGATTTGTGTTGTAAGGTTTCAGGATAAATGTCTAGGTTAAATTTCTAGGCGAAGCAACTCCACAATTATTAAAACTACAGGAGAATATAAGATGAACAATAAAGGACAAATGCTACAAGACCCTTTTTTAAACGCCTTACGAAAAGAACACGTTCAGGTGTCTATTTATCTGGTAAATGGGATTAAACTGCAAGGCCAAGTTGATTCGTTTGATCAGTATGTGATTTTGCTAAAAAATACCGTGACACAAATGGTATACAAGCATGCAATTTCAACCATTGTGCCTGCGCGTGCAGTGAGCATGGTCATGCCAGAGCATTCGGAAGAGTAAAGCTTGTCAATTAGACCCTCTGGTTACGGCGAAAATACTTTAGCGAATCCAACTGTCATCACCGCCGCATCTAATAATGCGGTAGTATTGGTGAGTGTGGATTTTGGTGAATCTGATTATGCTGAAAGCTTGCAAGAGCTAAGGCAACTAGTCACTTCTGCCGGCATGCAGGTGCGAGCGACTGTAGAAGGTAAAAGACATACACCAGATGCAAAACTTTTTATCGGCAGTGGAAAAGCAGATGAACTCAAATTGATGTTGGAGTCTTCTGAAACAAGTCTTGTCGCTTTTAATCACGACTTAAGCCCATCTCAACAACGAAATCTAGAGCGCCATTTAAAAGCAAAAGTATTAGATAGGACTGGACTGATTCTGGATATTTTTGCACAACGTGCAAAAAGCCATGAAGGGAAGTTGCAAGTCGAGCTTGCCCAACTTGAGCATTTATCTACACGCTTAGTCCGCGGCTGGACTCACTTAGAGCGTCAAAAAGGTGGTATTGGTGTGCGTGGCGGTCCGGGTGAAAAGCAATTGGAGCTAGATAGACGTATGCTTGGGGTGCGCGTAAAACAATTGCGCGAGAAGCTGACCAAACTTAAATCTCAGCGCAATATGCAAAGAAAATCACGTAAACGTTCGAATACCATGACAGTTTCATTAGTGGGCTATACCAACGCTGGGAAATCTACTTTGTTTAACCGCTTAACGCAATCTGGCGTTTATGCAGCAGATCAGTTATTTGCGACGCTCGATACCACTTCACGGAAAATGTTTTTAGGTGAGAGTTATCATGCTGGTGGGGGCACAGTGGTGATGTCCGACACGGTTGGGTTTATTAAGCATTTACCTACAACTTTGATTGAAGCCTTTGGCGCCACATTAGAAGAAGCGGCGCAAGCAGATTTGTTATTGCATGTGGTTGATGTGGCGAGCACCAATCGTGAAGCGCAAATTGCCCAAGTCAATTTGGTTTTGCAAGAAATTGGTGCGTCTAATGTCCCTCAAGTGTTAGTGTTAAACCAAATCGACCGTTTGGAGTACGCAAGCTTAGAAGATGGCGCAGGATATGAACGAGACGAATATGGTAGAATTTATCAATTACGTGTTTCAGCCAAAACAGGCGCTGGTATGGAGTTTATTAAACTCGCGTTGACCGAGCATCAGCAGTTTTTAAAGAAATTAAGCACAGAAGAAAGTGCTTATGCATAATATAAAAAGTAATTTGGAGTCATCAATGATTAAGTTACGTCAGTTTAAATTTCTTGGGCTTAAGTTTCCTGCATTTGGGCAAAAAAACAATGAAGGGCCACCAGATTTAGACGAAGTCTTGCGCGATATTAGCCAAAAGATTAACAATCTATTTGGTAAAAAGGGTGCCGGTAATAATGGTAACAATCCACCATCTGGCGCAAAAGAATTTGATGTGCCTGTGCTTCCTATCTTGGCTCTCATTGGTGTAATTTGGATGGCGACAGGATTCTATATTGTCGACCAAGGTTCCTTAGGTGTCGTGCAACGGTTCGGTAAGTTTACAGTGACCACCGAACCAGGCCCACGTTGGCATTGGCCATTTCCGATTGAGACTAAAACAATTGTGAATATGGAGCAAGTTCGCCGTTTAGAAGTGGGGTATAGAAGTAGCTCAGAAGGCTCAGGTGCAAAAACCAAGGTGCCTAATGAAGCCCTGATGCTGACAGAAGATGAAAATATTATCGATATGCAAGTGGCTGTGCAATACAAACTTAAAAATGCAGTACATTACGTTTTTAGTAACCGCGATACAGATAAAGCTGTGATGTCAGCTGCAGAAACAGCAATTCGTGAAGTGGTCGGCAAAAGTAAGCTTGATGATCTATTGCAAAAAGGTTTGCCAGATACCTCTGCACGTATGCAGGCTATTCTAGATAGTTATCAAACTGGCATACAAATCACTAGTGTGTCACGCCAAAAAGGTGCTGCGCCAGAGCAGGTTAAAGAAGCGTTTGATGACGTAAACCGCGCAAATCAAGACTATCAACGTCAAATTAACTTAGGCCAAGCCTATGCGAATGATGTGATTCCTAAAGCACGCGGTAATGCATCGCGTTTGAGCGCTGAAGCAGCTGGCTACAAGTTAAAAGTAGAAAGTGAAGCAACGGGTAATGCAAGCCGTTTTGAACAAATTTTAGCGCAATATAATAAAGCACCTGAAGTTACGCGCCAACGTTTATATTTAGATGCGCAAGAACAAATCATGTCTAGTACAAGCAAAGTGTTGGTTGATCAGAAAGGTGGCAATAGTTTACTGTATTTACCATTGGATAAGCTCATGGCTGTGAGTGGCGCTAGCGCACCGAATGGCGCTGTTGCAGCGAGTGCAAATAGCGCAAGAGAGAATGAAGTGATGCAAGAAGATACCCGTGAATTATCACGCGACAGAGATGGCCGCTAAATTACTTTGATAGTGAATAAAAGATAGTAAGTCTAAAAGTTAACAAAGAGAACATCATGAAAAATATCGTAACTGTATTAATTGGTATGTTTGTTGTGTTGGTATTGGCGTCTATGTCGTTATATACCGTGGATCAACGTGAATATGCGCTTGTATTTAGGTTGGGTGAGATTGTTGCAGTTAAAAAAGAACCTGGCTTATATTTAAAAGTCCCGCTTGTGGATGACTTAAAGTATTTTGAAAAGCGCATCGTAACGCTTGACTGGGAGCAGCCTGCGGAAATTGTGACTAGCGAAAATAAAACGATGACTGTGGACTCTTTTGTTAAATGGCGCATTATTGATCCTGTGAAATATTATGTTTCAGTCAAAGAAGGTGGTGAGGTTGCAGCTGAAGACAGACTCTCACAAGTTGTGAATGCTGGTTTACGAGATGAATTCGGTAAACGTACAGTGCGTGATGTGATTGCGGGTGAGCGCGGCACTATTATGGAAACAATGCGCGTTAGAGCTGACAAGGAAGCGCGCCAAATTGGGATTCAGGTGGTGGATGTGCGCTTAAAACGTGTGGATTAC
>JAIYEJ010000233.1 GCA_027487055.1 Methylotenera sp.
GTAGCATGCGTCTAGGTAAACTTAAATCGTAAAATACCAAAGAGCGTTCGCTCGCAGATTGACTATCTAACTGAATTTTTGACCACACTTTTTGCAGATACTCAATATCATTGAGCAATTCTTCGTCTGATGCGTTTTCTGACATGGTACGAATAATAAAACCGCCGCTTCTATTTTCTGGCAACAAACCTAGCAAACGATTGCGCAGCATTTCACGCTCTTCTTCATCTTCAATTCGTTGCGATACTCCAATATGATCTTGATGCGGCAAAAATACTAAAAACCGCCCTGCGATACTAATTTCTGTAGTGAGGCGTGCTCCCTTGGTACTAATAGGCTCTTTGATCACCTGCACAATTATAGATTGCCCTTCAAACAACACCTCTTGAATTGGGCGCTCTGTTTGTGGCTCACCATTTACATGGCATTCCATAATATCTGCCACATGCAAAAAAGCAGCTCGCTGCAAGCCAATCTCAACAAAAGCCGATTGCATGCCAGGCAAAACACGACAAACTGTACCGCGATAGACATTCCCCACAATGCCGAGTGAGGAACTGCGCTCTATATGAATTTCTTGCGCGATACCTTTTTCGAGCACTGCTACACGCGTTTCTTGCGGTGTGACATTAATTAAAATTTCTTGTCCCAAATCTCTACACTTTCATTTTTACAATTTTATCTAACAGCAAAGATGTTTCATGTACTGGCAAGCCCATTACCCCAGTATAGCTACCTTCTATGCGCTTAATCCAACTACCTGCCAAACCCTGTATACCATAGCTTCCAGCCTTATCGCGATGTTCGCCAGTAGCAATAAATGCTGCTATCTTCGCGTCGGTCAAACGCATCATCTGTACGTTAGTGGTATTCAGCGACTTTTCAATTTTACCGTTAAAAGCAAGGACTACAGCAGTATGTACCTGATGCGTTGTGCCTGATAACTTTTTTAGCATATTAAATGCATCTACATCATTTTCTGGTTTGCCGAAAATTTCGTTACCCAGCGCCACCGTCGTATCTGCAGCAATAATCGGTAAATACGAATGTTGCCCGTCTAATTTTTTAAGCACAGCCAATGCTTTTTGTTTTGCAAGCCTTGCCACATAAGTTGTGGGCAACTCATTCACTTTGGCTGACTCATCTATATCTGCAGAAATCACCATACAATCTACGCCCATTTGATTTAATATAGCCACTCTGCGTGGACTTTGCGAGGCTAAAATAATATGTTTCATAAGATTGGTTTTTTTCATTGCTTTACTTTATAGCGATACTGTAATTTACTATCACAAATTATCAAAATGAAAGTTTACAAATGGTTGAATTGGCTGCCCTGATTAAAATTACGATTTCACTTTTTGCAATTGTGAATCCAATTGGCAGCGTGCCCATTTTTATAAGTGCAACAGATGGTTGGAGCAAAAATGACCGCGCTAGAACCGCCAGAACAGTTGCCTTGACGGTATTTATTGTCTTGGTGTTATCTGCGTTTATTGGTGATGGTATTTTAAATTTTTTTGGCATTTCTATCCCGTCTTTTCAGGTAGGCGGTGGTATTTTGCTCATGCTGATTTCAATTTCGATGATGCACGGCAAACAAGGCGGCACAAGACAAACTCCAGAAGAGGCGCAAACGCTTGCAGAACGCGAAGTAATTGCGATTGTGCCTTTAAGTATCCCATTGCTTGCTGGGCCGGGGGCAATTTCTAGCATGATTTTAAACGCACAACAGCACCCCAGCTTTTGGGGACATATGTCGATGTTGATTCCCGCATTTGTGATTTCTGGTCTGATTTGGTTGGTATTAAAATTGGCTGAAGCAATATCCCATCAACTTGGCACTATCGGTATTAATATTGTTACACGCTTAATGGGTTTAATTTTAGCAGCGATGGCGGTGGAATTTATTGCACACGGCTTAAGAGGATTGTTTCCGCAATTAGCGAGTTAGCGGTAAAATATCACCTTAAGATTAATCCCTAGAAAATCAGCACTTTGACAAATCAAGCAAAAAAAACTTCTTCGAATAAAAGCCCCCAATGGAAACCTAACGCGACAGTTGCCGCGATTATCGAGCAAAATGGCAAGTTTTTACTTGTTGAAGAAGAAACTGACCGTGGCAATCGCTTTAACCAACCTGCAGGCCACTTAGAAGATGACGAAACATTGCTTGAAGCGGTTGTTCGCGAAACTATGGAAGAATCTGCTTACGAATTTATGCCAGAAAAACTATTAGGTATTTATCAATGGAAGCACACGCATAACAAAACGACCTATTTGCGTTTTGCCTTTATTGGCAAGGTGGGTAAACACTACCCAACGCAAGCCCTTGATACTGGCATTATACAAGCGCTCTGGATGAGCATAGATGAAATTCGCGAAAAAGCACACTTAATGCGTAGCGACCAAGTGTTATGTTGTATTGAAGATTATTTAGCAGGTAAAAGCTATCCGCTGGAAGTGATTACTAACTTATGAGCAAACAAAAAGTAGTTGTTGGGCTTTCTGGCGGTGTCGATTCATCCGTAACCGCCATGCTCTTAAAACAACAAGGATATGACGTTGTTGGGCTTTTCATGAAAAACTGGGAAGACGATGATAACGATGAATATTGCAGTAGCAAGCAAGATTTGATTGATGCAGTTTCTGTTGCCGATAAGCTTGGGATAGAAATTGAAGCGGTAAACTTTAGCAAAGAATACAAAGACCGCGTATTTGCTAATTTTTTAGAAGAATACCAAGCTGGCCGCACACCTAACCCAGATATTTTGTGCAATGCCGAGATTAAATTTAAGGCTTTTCTCGACCATGCCATGGGACTAGGCGCAGATTTAATCGCCACTGGGCATTACGCGCAAGTGCGCGAAAACCCGATTAACCCAGGTGAGTTTCAACTCTTAAAAGCCGATGATGGCAGCAAAGACCAAAGCTATTTCTTATATCGCTTAAACCAAGCACAGCTTTCTAAGACATTGTTTCCATTAGGTAAATATTTAAAGCGCGAGGTGCGTGAAATGGCGCGTACTGCGGGCTTAATTAATCATGATAAAAAAGATTCGACTGGGATTTGTTTTATTGGTGAACGGCCATTTCAAGAATTTTTACAGCGCTATTTACCAAAAAAGCCGGGAGAGATTAAAACACCAGAGGGCAAAGTAGTAGGTCAACATGATGGTTTGATGTATTACACATTAGGCCAACGCCAAGGTTTAAAAATCGGCGGTAGCCGTGATAGCAATGGTGAGCCATGGTTTGTTGCGGCAAAAGATATGCAAACTAACGAGTTGATTGTGGTGCAAGGTCACGAGCACCCGCTATTACTCAACGATGGTTTAAAAGCTGGCCAATTACATTGGATTAGCGATAAAGTGCCTGAAACCAACTGGGTGTATGCGGCAAAAACACGCTATCGCCAACCCGATGCGCCGTGTGAGATTGATAAATTTATTAAAGAAGAAGTAGAAATTCATTTTGGCCAAAAACAATGGGCAATTACACCTGGCCAATCTGCTGTGGTATATGAAAGCAATGTTTGTCTAGGCGGTGGTATTATCACCTCTGCATTTTAAACTTAGAGCTCGGCGGCATAATCACTTTAGCAATTTTGTTGTTTAAAGCGCGGTTTAAACCTCATTTCGCCTTTTGTTCTCAAGATGCAAATTGGCCGTTGCAGACTAAAATTGATTGAATAGAATCATTTTAGGTAAACGCGCACAATGGCTTACGTATTTAAAAATCCACAAGGTAAAATTATCGCGGCGAGCGCGGCAGAAAGCTTTAGCGATGGCTGGGAATTTGTTGAAAATCACGACAGAGAATACCTTGCATTTTTAGAAGACACCTTGGCTGAAAGCGTACCATTTCGCGAAAGTGATTTGCAAATGGCGCGCGTGGTGGAAGACTTAATCTCGATGCTGATTGATAAAAATGTGATTCGTTTTACCGACTTCCCCGAGGCGGCACAAAAACGCTTAAATGACAGACAAAGCATGCGAAAAAGAACGCAACTTTCTAAGCTTGTAGATGATAGCGACGATATTATTTTTAATTAAAAATATTCAAAAAGAAGGCGAAAAAATACAATGCAATTAGTTATATTGAATCTCCTTTGATTCCGCTTTAATTGGATTAGCGAAAAAGCACTAATTATCTATGCATGTGCTAACCAAAAAGTAATATCAACGTAATTGCGATTTGGTTTACTTTTAACTTCAGTATTTTCTTTTTCCATAGCTGGTCTTCTAAATTTAATATCAACCAACTAGCATTGTTTGTTTAAAACTCGGTCTCTTCACCAACACACTATAATGCTTGGCCAAATTCGGGTATTTATCTTGCCAATTCATATCCTTAAACCGAAAATCAATATACCCTAACGCACAACCCAATGCGATATCAGCTAAGCCAAAGGTCTCATTCACGCACCATTTCTTTTTAAAAATATCTAAATTGAGTACTTCTAAACCGCGGGTTACTTTTTCCATCTGTTTATCAATATTGGCTTGCGATTGCCGTTCTTCTGGCTTGCGTTGTTCTAACATAACACTCACCGCCGCATCGCAAACGCCGTCTGCGAGCGCCTCCCAGCGGCGCACCTTGATTTTTGCACTGTGGTCTTGCGAAATTAAGCGCGCAACAGGCGTGTGAAAATCCAAATATTCTACGATTACGCGTGAGTCATAAAGACTATCACCATCATTTAAAATCAACACAGGTACTTTGCCGAGCGGATTATGATTTTTAACAGGGCAATCGGGGTCAGTTAAGACAACTTCTTGCAAAGTTACATCGATATGTTTTTCAATCGCAACGATGCGCACTTTACGAGCGTATGGGCTATTCACTGTATATAGAAGCTTCATTATTAGTCTTTGTAATTAAATATGTCTGCGTAATTAAATACTTAATCTGCATTATAATGCAAATATGTCTACTCCTCTATTCACGCAACAATATCCACGCGACTCAGAAGCGTTTAGCAGTTTGGTACAACAGAATGTAAAAGATGCCTTAAGCGAAGATATTGGCGAATGCGACCATACCGCGATGTTAATCCCCGCAACACAACAAGCTTTAGCTACAATCATCACGCGCGAAAATGCGATTATTTGTGGCATCGATTGGGTGAACGCGTGTTTCAAAGCTTTGGATGCAAACACACAAATTAAATGGATGGTGAACGAAGGTGAAAAAATCTCTGCCAACCAAATGTTATGCGAAGTATCTGGCAATGCACGTGTGCTACTTTCAGCTGAGCGCTGTGCATTAAACTTTTTGCAGATGTTATCGGCGATTGCTACCCATACGCGTATGTATGTAGTGGCGGTTTCTGGCACTAAAGCTGAAATTTTAGATACACGCAAAACCATGCCCGGCTTAAGATTAGCGCAGAAGTACGCGGTGACTGTGGGTGGTGGCAAAAACCAACGCTTAGCGCTTTATGACGGCATTTTGATTAAAGAAAACCATATTGCCGCAGCAGGCAGCATTGCCAATGCCCTTAATGCCGCGCGCAATTTAAATGCGAATGTGAGCATTCAAATTGAAGTAGAAAACCTCGACGAACTTACACAAGCAATAGACGCGGGCGCAAAAAGCATTTTATTGGATAATTTTAGTATTTCTGATATGAAAGAGGCGGTTCGGATTACCAATAAGCGCGCGCTACTTGAGGCTTCTGGTAATGTGAATTTGAACTCAGTGCGCGATATCGCACTCACAGGGGTAGATCGTATTTCTGTTGGTAGCCTAACCAAGCACATTAGGGCCATTGATTTATCAATGCGAATCAAATAGCATGAGATTAAATGATTAAAATAATAAACATGAGTGATCACAATGATTAAACCCGTCAGTATGGCAAAAGCAAAAGGCAAGCTGAATCTTGGTGACATCTTGCGTATGCTGGTAAACGATCACAGGCTAGATAAAAGCCAAGCTGAAAAACTTTACAAAGATAGAAAATTAGACAGTTCCAACCTACATCCCATCATTATTATTGGCGAGCAAAAGTGGAAAGATTTACGTCCCCCGCACCGCGTATTAACAGTTGATTACTTATCTCGCTGGCTGGCAGAGCAAGCGGAGCTTGATTATTACCACATCGACCCCCTTAAGCTTGATTTTACATCTGCTGCGCAAATGGTGTCTAAGGCATATGCCGAGCGCCTTAAGATTATGCCTTTATCCATCAAAGGCAATGAAGCTACCATTGCGACAGCCGAGCCCTATCAAACGGAATGGATTCCTGATTTAGAGCGCATTTTAGGCAAAACCATCAAACTGGTGATTGCTAACCCATTAGAAATTAACCGTTATTTACCAGAAATTTACAATCTTGCATCGTCTATTAATCAAGCAAATACTGCTAAAGCTGGCCAAATTGTTGGGGTACAAAATTTTGAACAGCTTATTGAGCTCGGCAAAGATAAAAACCTAGAC
>JAIYEJ010000339.1 GCA_027487055.1 Methylotenera sp.
TACTGCCTGACATTAAACTCTTAACTCCATATCCAATACTACCTAATACCAGTAGGCCAATAAGCGCTATGGCAATACGCTTAAGCCATACTTTCCCACTACTCTCTTCCTCATCATCAGGTCCATCAATATTTGGATCGTAAGCTACTTGCATATTAAGTTCCGATACGCCCTGTAACCAAACCCACATTTTCAATTTCTAACTTATTCACTAAATCAATCACACTAACCACGCCAGCATAAGGCGCTTTTGGCTCACCTTTAATCATCACATTAAATTTAGGGTCTGCCGCTTTTGCAGAATTCAATTGGGTTTCAAGTTCGCCCATACTCACACCAACACCATTAATTGTGACTGTGCCGGCTTGTTGTACCTGAACAATTTTAATGTCATGCTTTTCTGTACTTGGTTTGTTAGATGGCTTGGGTAAATTCATCGTTAAACCTTGCACACCAGCAGTTGTCATTAAAATAAAAATGACCAATAACACATAGGCTAAATCCAACATTGGAGTAATGTTAATCGTGTCATATGGTTGTGCATCATTTTGTACTTGCATAACTTATTCAGCCAATTTTTTGGTAATCAAACCAACTTCAGTAATATCTAGTTTTTTACAAATTTCTAATACTTCTGATACTTTTTCATAATGCGCAGCGGCATCAGCTTTAAGAACGACAGGGAGCTCAGGGTTGCCACTTTTGTATTCTGCCAAACGTTGTTCTAGACTTGTCATGTCTACTGGATAAGCGTCCAAATAGATAGCGCCATCACTCGTGATAGTGATTGCTCGCATTTGTGGCTTGGCTAAAGGCGCGGCATTTAACGTTTGTGGTGTATCTACTTTAACGCCCTGCACAGAGGCGGTTGTCATAATGATAAAAATAACAAGCAATACATAAGCCAAGTCTAACATCGGCGTTATATTAATTTCGTCGTATAGCTGGTTCTCTTCTTTGACGCCTTCTGACATGTGCTGCCTTACTCTTTACCGTAAAGTTCGGCTGCACGGGTTACAAATTCATCCACAAAAATCTGCATTGCAATGGTAATATTTTTAATTCGACTGGCTAAATAGTTGTAGCCAAACAATGCAGGAATGGCCACGCCTAAGCCAGCAACCGTGGCCAACAAGGCAGCAGCAATACCAGGGGCAATTGCGTTAACGTTTACGTCTCCTGCCGCTGCAATCGCCGCAAAAGTAATCATTACACCCACGACGGTACCCAATAAGCCAAGGAATGGGCCGCCGGAAATAGCAATGGTTAACAAGACAATACCTGCATTTTGACGCTGCGTTTCACGCACCAAGTCAGCATCAATCGCCGCTTTAATCGCATCCATAGAGGCTCCGCTTAATGATAACTGACCACCTTCTTGTTCACGCTTTCTAATCTCGCGCAGACCAGCCATATATAACATATAAAGGTTTGAGTCTTTGTAATTTGCGCCTTTATCAAGTTGTAACAAATCTGTAGCATCTGCTTTTTGAAAGCGTGCGAGGAATTTTTTATTGTCTTTATCGGTTTTAGAAACTAGAACGAACTTACTCCACATCACCCATACGCTAATCGCGAACATCACTGCCAATATACCAATTACAATCTTAGCGTCCAAGGTCAAACTATTAATTAGGATGCCAATATAATTTGCTTCACCCTCTTCTTCACCCTCTTCACCTTCGCCAGCATCAATACTTAAAAGTTTGCTATCAACCCCCTGACTAAGTGCTGTCAACTTTAGCCAGCTAGCGCTTCTCGCAACATTAGCAATTTCAAATTCATCCATTTCGCCGATGTAAGTTTCGCCAATAGCGATGCCTCCTGATCCTGTTAAGGTCGGAATATCTCCTGTTGCGACTTCTGTACCATCAAGATACAACTTAGCTTTACCACCTGCGATGGTAAATGCTACATGCTGCCAAACGGCTGGTTTTAACTCACCACCTGTCATCAAAGCATCACCGGTTTTAAGTGTCAGCTTTTGTGCATCTATACCAAAAACAATCCCATCTTTTTGATTAAATAAATTACTTGTTTGAGGCAGGCTCGCTGGTTTTATCCATGCAGACCAAGTGTAAGTTGCACCAGGATTTATCGCCGCGCTTTCTGAAATGTTAATTGGACTACCATTAAAACTTGCGCTTTCACCTACCAAACCTGCTTTTTGACTAGTAACAGTTCCAGTTGCTTGCAAGCCAGTGTTAGAACTATCTAGCAATAAACCTTTATCAGCGAAGTGAAAAAGTGCAACAGTGCTCACATCTGAAATTGATTTATCACTACTATTAGATGTTGCATTCTCATTGTTGTGATACAACCAAAAGTGTGCATCTTTAACTACTGCATTAATTGTTGGAACTTTCACCCAGATGACAGCCAACTCATTGACTGCATCGAACTTTTCGATGTAGTACTTAAGCTCAGTTTTGTCATCTTGTGCAATAAAACGTAAATCGGAACCATCCACATTTACGCTAGTAAAATCAAAGTTGCCAGAGTGTAAGCGTACTACTACCTGCGCATTAGTTACTGGTTCTAATAGACCTTCTGAATTAATAGAAATTTTCTTACGCGCTGCCCAATCTGCATTCCACTCGGCATGCGCGACTGATGAAAACAGAACAAATAACGAAGCTAACCAGATGAAAAAATACTTCCTCTGGCGGAAAAGAATATTGAGATTTAACATCGATTTTGACTTATTAAAATTGAATATAGAGTTTAGCAATACAATGTTTCAGATTGGTTAAAATAATGTGACAGAACAAATTAAGCATCTAGTCCGTTTTCGACAAATGCTTAATTTTTCCCAATAAAATCAATTGCCTATACTAATGACATCCACGTAAATTAATGAAGGCAATACTGGTTTTAAAGATACCTGATTTACTGATTGCGCTACACTTTGTGCTACTGCAGCAGTTGCAGC
Organism: Methylotenera sp.; assembly: GCA_027487055.1. Taxonomy (GTDB): domain Bacteria; phylum Pseudomonadota; class Gammaproteobacteria; order Burkholderiales; family Methylophilaceae; genus Methylotenera_A. Next base: position 2,933 of record JAIYEJ010000339.1, read on the forward strand.
GTTAACAGAGTCTGGCGTAGTGGAAACCCCAGCACCAGCAATTGATCCTGTTGCGGCAACTGGTACGCCAGAAGATGCCCCTTGTACCTGAATATTTGCTGCATTTAGTACAATTGGCGCAACGATTAACAAGTCACCAGCTTCAATCCCTGCTTCACCAGCATCTACAGTCGGTGCTGTTAAAAATACTTTACCTTTTAGTGGTTCTTGTAATGGGCCATTAGGACCATCAGGATCATAACTTTGGGCACGAATACCACTACCAGCAGCTACACCACGGACTTCTACCAAGGTATTACCATCTACATCCGTTTGTACAATTCGTTCTGGCACTGAAGTGGCCGTTTTGGAACCACGGCCAGCGTCTATCGTGCCGCTGGTAGACCAAATTGCAATATCACTACCAAACTGTGTAATGACTTTTGATTGGTTAACTGAAAAATCGCCATCAGCAATACCACGTATAGCACCACCTTTTTCAGTGATAATACCAATATCGCCGCCTTTACCTGGTACGCCAACGTTAATTAAGCCGCCAGGTGCTAACAAGTCAATGCTACCGCCACTGTTGGTTGATATTTTACTGTTAAATAACAAAATATCCCCTTGGCTTAAAGTTGGAAAAAGTGATGCTATTGCATTATTGCCACGGTCATGATTGCCTGCTTTTGCAAAGCCTTTTGCAGATTCAATGAGTTCTTCTGTGAGATGCCTGTTCACAAATATAGTTTTTGACTCCAAATCTAGGGCATTAAATTGCGCCAATGCTTCGACATTGTTAAGTGTATTGTTACCTGTTTTTTTGCGAATATATTCTGCGACACTATTGGCAGTGATAGTGCGATATTCTGCTAATTTTGTTGCATCATTCGCTATGGTTGCAGGTCCTGCGCCTGTTGGTGCAATATAGCGATCAATATAGCCTTGTACGTTTGCACCACTCCCTAAACCTGCTTGCAATGTGATTGAAGCGCCCTCTTTGGGTAGTGCAGGATTTGCACGAGCTAGTTGCCCAATTGATGAATCCTGTAAAGTGATATCATTGTTACCAGTGCTACCAGTCGTTGTGATGGTGGTAATATTTGGATCAACCAAATCAATATTTCTCCCAGCTTGTACTAATAGCTCACCAGGGCCAGCAATGCTTACTTTAGCTGTTTTAACGTCATTACCCGCTTTAATTAAGCTAATATCACTTGTATTATTATTTTGTATAATCAATCTTAGTTTGTTGATATCTTGCCCAGCAACTAGCTTACTTGACTTGGCAAGTACAACGGAGTCAGTTGGATTTTCACTACCTATACTGCCATTTTGAGCGACGACAATGACTGGTTCAGTATTGTTTTTATGTAACAATTGTGGTGAATGATTCAGCACATTTGACCCTAAATTGCTTGCGTTAATCCTTACTTGTGTAACTGGATTATTAATATTAGGCAATAGGGCTAAATCAGCGTCTGACATAACGATATTACCTAGAGTAACATTGTTAGTTGCTAATATTTTTAGATCGCCTTTGGATGAAGGCAGTAGCACTGTATTTTTAAAACTAATATTGCCATTTTGTGTTACCAAACTTAATTGGCCCGGTGCATACTTAAGACCTTCCGACGCTGCGGCCGACAAGCCGGTAATATTACTAGCAATATTCTCTCCGCCTACAAATGCAATATCTCCATTTAAACTTGTTAAGTTAACTTTGGCAGTTTCTGAGTAAGAGTTAAAGTAGGCGTTGTCTCCACTTGGATCAAGTGCAGATGCATTTGTTAATGATTGATTCACCAAAGTTGGATTAACTACAGCTTCGATATAGGCATTTTTTGCCGCATTCACGTTCCAACTACCATCTTGCAAAGCTAAAACTGTCCCAAATGTATTGCCTTGTTTTTGAATAGATTCACCTGCACTAATTGCTCCTTCGCCTTTCGCAACAAAATAGACACCATTATTAATGTTGCCACCTGCAACTATGGCTATGTCACCTCCACCATCGATACGCTGATTGCCAGAAGCTTTAATTGTTGTAGCGATTACATTCCCATCTAGATCTGTAATGGTTTCAGTTCGATCAAAGTTATCGAACCTACCACTAGCAACAGCAGAAGCCGAGAAGTTTGATATATTTGCACCTGCACTTAAATCAATGTCGCCACCGCCCATCGTAGCTAAACTTTGTCTAAATAAATCAGGGCGTACCCACCAACTTGTATCTTTATTTTGAGTGCCGCCACCTTGGCGGAACAACCATTGATTAATGAGTTGGCGACCATTTGCTTGTGACTCACCCCCAACAATATTGCCTTTTGTATTAATTGAGATGTCGCCACCATCTGTTAGGTAAAGTGGGTTATTTTTACTAGGTATTGAAAAACCTTCTAACGCTGAAGCTTCTTTACCAGCAGTATAGATTACAGTATCAGGCCCCATGATTAAATCACCACCAGTTGAAATATCAATATCACCAGTCCCAGTTCGTATTGATCGTATAGGTCTAACCCGTGAAGCAATTGGTCCAGTTGTAGGTAATGCAGCCGCATTAAACTGAACATTACCAATACCATCATTGGTTTTAAGTATATCGGCCGAACTAAAGTCCAAGCCTGCTACCAAGCGATATGACCATGAATCACCTGTGCCAATTTGCCCAGTGCTTAAAGCAGTCGTAAAGCCATCACTAATACTGCCGTTTAAAATCAAATTATCAGTAGCGCGTAAGGTTAATATTCCCGGTTCATTGCCGGTGCGTGATTCACTGTACAAATTCCAATCGCTACTTATTGTTAAATCAGTACTTGATAGAACCTCTGTGCCTGCACGTAAATGGAATGAGTTATCACCAGTTTTACCAAGACTTGCCACAATAGAGTCTTTATTTGCCATAAAACTATCGACGTCGTTTGCAATTGTTGTAAACCCAAGCGTAGCACCAGTGCTAGTACCCGTTGTGAGAGTTGTGACACCTGTAAAAATCTTAAACGCTTCTAGTACTGTAGATTTCGCCCCTGTAATTGCTGAAGCTAATGCATTCATTGCAACTCCATTACCTGCATCTGCGCCTGTTCTTGGTGCGCGCAGATGTACTTTACCTCCTGCCCCATTTGCGCCACCCACAACATTTATACTAGAGCCATTTTGTAGTGAAAGTGCGCCTTGCTGCGTAAACAATTCAACCTGACCACCCTCTGCATCTGCCTGAGTACTATTGGCTTGAATTTTAGCTGTAGGTGCTAGCGTTAGGTTTTGATTTGCGTAAATACCTATTCGACTATTTTTAGGGGCTGTTGCAATTACATCGCCACTGACATTGATGTTACCTGCATCAGCAGCCACACTAATATCACGTGCAATTAAAGCCTGCTCACCAGTGCCTGTAATCGCTACATCACCAGTACGTATACGATACTGGCGACTTTCATTAAAGCCATTTGCTTTATTATTAGTTACAGTCAAACTAGCCAGTGTATTTACATCTATATCAAGTTTGCCACCTTTACCTGTTCCTAAGGCATTGCCTTTTAAATCACCTTCAATATTAGTGGTACCAGATTTAGCTAATATGTTCACATTACCTGCGTTCGCGCTACCCTGACTGGTCACATCTACTGTAGCACCAGCATTCACATTTACATTTCCGTTGGTAGAGCTTAAAGCAACATTACCTGCATTTGCATATTGCGTAACGTTGTAATAGCTTGTTGCTGAACTTGCCGCAGTTAACTTAGCGCCGTTACTAATATTTAAGTCGTTTGTTGCCGTAAGCGATAAGGCGCCAGAAGGTAATTCGATATTGCTGGCAACTGTTAAATCTTTTGCTTTAATATCTAACTTAGCGCCAACGCTTTTATCTGTGGCTATTTGCGCACCTACTAACGGGGAAATGATTAACTTATTTTCAGCACTTAACGTATAACTAGATCCTGAATCTGCAGTGAGCCTGCCAGTATTAAGCGTGGCTTCAGCGACATTAAAATTAAGCTCGCCCTGATTTGCGACTCTAATTTCATCAGCTTTAACATTTAAATTGCTAAATCCATCAATTGCTAGTTTGCCTACTTGATCTTTATTGCCATCAAATTTTACTTTTGCAGCATTCACTTCTAAGTTTCTGCCAGATGCATCCAAAGATGCAGTAAATGTAGAAGATTGTGTATTTTTTAGGGTGAAGTTTTTTGCTGTAATTGATACTGGAGAAGCATTGACTGGCGCTGTTAACTCGCCACTTGCCAAGTGCCCAACAATACCAGCGGCATCTAATGTTAAGTTTAAATCGTTATTACCAAAGTTAACACTACCGTAGGTATCAATATTGTTATAGCTATTGAGTGCTAAGGATTTTAATTGCCCCAAAGCTGATATCGCTGCAACGTTTACATTCAAGCCTGTGATGTTTGTGGGCGCATCACCCAATAAGATACGGTTAGCCCCAAGCGTAGCACTACCGCCATCTTGCAGTGCAACTCTGCCAGCTAAATTTGCAGATTTCGTTGCATCGAGCACAACAGATTTACCTGCCCTTAAGTTGCTTCCCGCTTCAATATTCAGGTCGCCTAAACTAGAACTTGCTGAACCACCTTTACGACTATAACTTATATCATTAATTGAAGACAGCGCCATTAAGCTTCCATCTTCACTGCTTTCTAAGTTTAGATTACCTGTTTTAGTTGCCGCATTACCAGTATCAACCACAGTCCCATTTTTAATGGTTATAGTATCTTTTGCTGTAGCAATGATTTCTGGTTTTTGAATTTTATCTTCAGTATTACTTTCAAAAGTCACTTTTTCCGCCGTAGTTGTAACCTTATTAATACCATTTTCTAAACGACGACTACCGCCTAATAACACACTTTCTGCATCTAGTTTACTTAAAGTTTCAACTGTAAGTTGTAAGCTTTCAGTGTCAGTTGCATCTTGTGAACTAACAATACGGACGTTATTTGAACTAATGTCTACATTCAATCCATTACCGCCAGATTTTTTATTTGCAACTATGTTGGCATCTAAATTAAGTTTGTTAGCTTCTAATCCTAACTTTGCTACGTCAATCGGCAGATTAATATCATTGCCATCAGTATTTCGTGGGTTAGAGAAAAAACTTGTCGCCGATGTTAATAAATATTGCGATGGAGATTTAGAAACGGCACCAGTTGCTGGTCTAAAAATAGAACCATCTGTAATTTTAAAAGTTGACCAGTTTGCATCACGAGACCCCGTGCTAATATCAGCAAAGTAGCCTGTTGTAAATGAACTACCATCTATTGCCGGACTAGTTTGACCA
>JAIYEJ010000196.1 GCA_027487055.1 Methylotenera sp.
AAATCAGAGTTTGGCGTCAATGCTCCGCCTATAACCTATACCGTTGACGGCATTCAATATATCGCGGTTGCGAGTGGTGGTAACGCCATTTTTGGCTATAAGCAAGGCGATGCGGTGCTGGTTTATAAGCTAAGATACTAAATCTCAATCAATAATTATAGTTTTCTAAAAGTCAGATATCAACAAATCTAAATTTGTTCTTTTGAGTATAAAAAGCATTCAATGAATGCATACTTTAAGATAACAAAATAATTTTTTTTGAATCCAAAACTCAGCAAAAAATACATTAGCCCATTCGGGCTATTTCAATTGAAACTCATTAGCCCATAAGGGCTATTAAAGCCAACTTTGGTTGCCAAATTGAGAAAAAATCTCAATTGATATAGTCCATACGGACTAATTTTTGCCCCTCTTTCAATGCAATCCCCAATTTGGGGGATATTTACAGAAATTTTTTACTGTTTACTATCACATGAAATCTGTAACAAATTGAAACATCTAATTGACCTGATTAGTCATCATTTGTAAGTTTAACTTAGATTATGGAGCAATAAAATTTCTACTAGAAGACAAATTTTGGGTGGTTTAGCTCTAACAAGTTTAGCAGCTTTGCCAATGTTGCTAACAAAACCAACTAATAAATTAAACCAAGATTTAAATAATTCTGCGTCAAATAAAAATTCGTTCCCAAATGTTGAACTTATTAATCATATGGGCCAAAGAGTCAGATTTTACGATGACCTTATAAAAGACAAATTTGTTGTTATCAATATGATGTATGCCCAATGTAGTGAGGGCGTATGTCCAGTTAGTACTTACAACCTGCGGAAAGTTCAACAAGCACTCGGTACTTTGGTAGGAAGCGATATCCATATGTACTCCATTTCATTGTTGCCTGATTTTGACACGCCAAAAGTGTTAAATAAATACGCCAAAGCTAACAAGGTTGGAAATGGTTGGCAATTTTTAACAGGTCAATACAATGACATTGAGTTAATCAGGCGTAAGTTGGGGTTTTATGATATGGATCCTGCAGTTGATGCGGACAAAACTCAGCATGCTGGCATGGTTAGAATTGGTAGTGATCGGTTTGATCGCTGGTTAATGGCCCCAGCGCTAGGTGGGCATGAGTCAATATTGCAAGTGATTGATCATGCATTTTCTAGACACATTAAATCATTAAGAAGTAAGGCTGTTTCACTATGAAAAAATTTACAAAAATAGATGAACAAAAAGTGAAACAAGTCTCAGTAAATGACTTTGATGGACCTAATGCTAAAAGAAGAAATTTATTAAAACTTGGCTTGGGTTTAGGCGTGGTCGCTTCCGTTTCCCAACAGACATCTAAAGCGGCTGACGAGGTATTGCCGCCACCTTTAATCATTCCGCCAAGCCCACCTGTATTAGCTTGGCAAGAGCAAATTCCTGAATATTGTTATCGTGCCAAAACCACTGTAGAAAATTTTTATCCTCCTACTCAAGCTGCAGCAAACATTGAAGGAGGTGAATGTGGAAGAGATCCAATACAACGTTTTGATGACTTTTACCCAGTGGGTGATGAAAATCATGATTATTACGAATTAAGGGTTTCAGAACAGCCACATAGTTTTAATCCAGCATACCCGATTCAATCTATATGGGGTTACGATGGTTTGTTCCCAGGCCCAACAATTCACGCTAGATACGGCAGACCAGTGATGCTGCGTCTTTACAATGAGTTACCTGAAGACCATGTTGGTTTTGGCTCCCCAGAAATATCCATGCATTTACACAATATGCATACATCTTCCGAAAGTGATGGTTTTCCTGGTGATTATTGGAGCAAATCTGTTGTAGGCCCAACGATGTCTGCGCCAGGCAGTTTTAAAGATCATTGTTACTACAACGTATATGCAGGGTTTGATAAAGCTCGTGAAACTGACCCTAGTTCAATTGGCGACCCTAGAGAGGCCTTAGGCACACTTTGGTATCACGATCATACGCTAGACATTACAGCCGCTAATTGTGTTAAAGGGTTAGTTGGATCTTGGTTAATGTTTGATGAGATTGATTCAGGCAATGAAAATGACACAAATCCGGCAGCATTAAGATTACCAAGCGGCGATTACGATGTGCCACTTATGTTAGTTGATATGCGTTTTAAACCAGATGGCACTTTGTTTTTTGACCAAATGAGTCCTGAGGGATTTGTTGGGGATATGGTAGCCGTTAATGGAAAAATCAAACCTTTCTTTAATGTGGCTAGACGTAAATATCGCCTAAGATTTATTAATGGCGGTCCCACACGTTATTACGGCTTAAGTGTTGTTCATAAAGGTAAGTTGCAAAAATTTGCTTATATTGCCAATGATGGCAATTTATTGGAAGCGCCGTTAATGGATCAAACTCGTGTCAATTTAGCCATGGCAGAGCGGGGCGATATTGTTATTGATTTTTCAGCGTTTCCAGTAGGCAGTGAATTATTTTTGATTAATCGTGTAAGACAAGACGATACACGCAAACCAGATAAGATTTTAGAAATAAACGAATCTGCTGAGATTCTCAAGTTTATTGTAAATCGTAATCCAGCAGAGCCCGATAACTCTCGAATACTTACTGCAAGTACTCCTTTACGAGCATTGCCTCCTATCGATTTATCTCAAGTTAGGACGAGAAGAAAATTATTATTTGGGCGCAAAAACGGGGTTTGGACCATCAATGATCAGATATTCGATGTGACAAAAGGCCCTAGATTTACGTCTAAAAAAGGGCAGCCAGAAATATGGACACTCATTAACGAAGGTGGTGGTTGGGAACATCCAATCCATATTCACCTTGAAGAAGGCCGCATCCTCAAAAGAAATGGTAAAGCGCCACCATTACATGAGCGAGGCAGAAAAGATGTTTATAACTTAAGGCCTGGAGAAACAATTGAAATTTATATTAACTTTAGAGACTTTCCAGGCAAGTACGTTATGCATTGCCATAACTTAGTGCATGAGGATCATGCAATGATGATTCGGTTTGACGTGAAAGATTAAACGATTTTGGACTTGAAAATTTAACAAATTGAATTTTCATTAATTTTATTAACTTTTTTATAACAATATTAGAGAGATTATTATGGCTTCCTATACCAAACATGACTTAGAGTTTATTCTAGCTCAAATAAAAATTTCAGAAGCAGATGCTGCAACACCTGCTGCAGACTTGATTGATTTGGTTGGGCATCCCAATCTTCCATATGGCGTTAGAACCGTCACTGGTGAATACAATAACTTATACCCGGGTCAAGAAGGCTTTGGTGCTTCGGATGGTACATTGCCGCGCTTATTAGACCCAGTATTCAACCCTGCAGAAAACACGCCTGCAGGTTTCGGTCCCCCAGGTCAGACCTCATATGCGCAACCAAGTGGTAATGTGTTTGATTCACAGCCAAGAATCATTAGTAATTTAATTGTAGACCAAACCATTAGCAATCCTGCAGCTGTTGCTGCGGCTATTAGACGCGCTGGTTCAGTCAATGTATCTGCTGATACAGAAAACGTATTAGCTGCAAATGCACAAATGAAATCTGCGGCTGCTTTAGTTACAGCAGCTCAAGCGTTGGCTGACACAACGCTTGCTACACTGAATGCATTACAATCAGGTAATAATTCTAATATTAATAATCTTAACACTGCAACAGCTAATAATAATGCCGCGCAAGCAGCTTTGGTGTTGGCGCAAGCCGAGTTAACGGCTGCTCAAAATGCTGTAAACGATGCTGCTAATGAGTTAATCTCTGCGCAAACTGCGTTAGCTAATGCGAATAACGCATTACTAACAGCTAATCAAGCAGTAACTGATGCAGAAGCGCTAGCGAACACCACACAAGCAACCGCTGCATCAAATGCTTCTACGGCTTCGAATTTGCTGACAGCTTATCAACAGGCTGTTTTGGCTGCTGTGGATGCTGTAGCTGCCCAAAGTGCTGCACAGAACAATTACAATACTGTTATTCAAACTGTAAACAGTGCTGCACTAAGTGACCCTGCAGTGATTGCTGCCAAAGACGCTTTAGACGCGGCAACCGCTGACAAGGTAGCCAAACAAGCTTTACTTGCTTCTGCTCAGGCTGATTTAGGGGTAGCTAGTGGTGCTGCAGCCACTGCCAATCAAGCAGCTGCTGATGCAGTTGTTGCACAGGCAGCAGCGCTAGAAGCTAGAGACAATGCGCAAATTGCTAGCGATACAGCGGCGGCTACTTTAGTAACGGAAGGATCAGAACGAGCAGCTGCAAACGCGAATAGAACAGCTGCACTTATAGCTAGATCAAGTGCATCAACCGCTTTTTCAAACGCTGACAATGCCGCGACATCAGCTCAACTTGTGCTTGATGATGCAATTTTAAACTTTGGAACTGGCAGCCCAGAAGCGAATGCGGCTCAATCCAATTTAGATACAGCAAATGCAGCCTTAGTGACTGCAGAAGAAAACCTTATAATCGCAAATTCAAACTTAGCTAGTGCAAACTCTGCGTTAACCTTAGCGAATAGCGAACTTGCGGCAGCTCAGTCAGCTGCAAATAGTGCATTAACCACACTAAATTCAGCTATCAGTGCACTGACGCTTGCGAATGACTTAGTAGCAACTACAGCTAATACAGCCTCATCAGCTAACAATGCTGCGACTTCTGCACAATTAGCAGTCGACTCGGCGCAATCAGCAGTTGTCGATGCTACTGCTCTAGAAGCTACTGAACTCTTAGCATTTAACGCTGCAATCAGTACATTTGTAGCAGGGGATGCAAATGTAGCAGTT
>JAIYEJ010000211.1 GCA_027487055.1 Methylotenera sp.
AAATTAACTTTGAATTAATTTTAGTTAAGAGGTAAATAAATGACATTAATTACTCCATACAATCTGGCGCGTTTTTTTAGTGTAAAAAAACTTACATGGGCCTTCACTTTTATTAGCTTAATTTGCTTAGCTGGCAGCATTTTTACCTATAAACGCATAAAAGAAATAGATACATTTAATAGCGCCATCGTAAATGGAAAAACCCCTGATACCGATAAAGAAAGTTTTGAAGCCAAATTTGCAACAGCTTTGTATTTAGCAAAAAAGGAACGTTACAAAGAAGCGACTTTGTTATTTACTGCTTTAATGCCCAAGGCAAACAAAAGCCAAAAGGCAGCTTTGCAATACAATATTGGCAATATTTTCTTATTACGTGCAAATGCGATGGGTGGACGTGGTGCAAGTATTGCTCAAGAGACAGAGTATTTATTAGTACAATCTAAAACTGCTTATATCGCGTCTCTTAAGCTTGATAATATGCAATGGGATGTGAAGCATAATTTAGACAGAGTCTTAGGTCTTTTACCAGAGACCCCAGCGCCTGGCGTGGGTGATGGTGAAAAAGCTGGTTTAATTATGGGTAACGTACCGGTAGGTTTACCTTAACCCATGCCATATCACATGCCATGAAAAAACTATTCAATTATCTCCGTCACCGTCGCGACATCTCTTTGTTAGTCGCTTCTTTACTATTGCTAATCATCGCTTTATTTAATCCGTCAATACCTGTTAAGCGGAACATTTACAGCTACCTGCTAGTAGCAGACATCTCTCAAAGCATGAATGTAAAAGACATGAGTATTCTTGGCAAACCAGTCACACGTATGGAATATCAAAAATACTTATTGCACCGTATTATTGGTGAAATGCCTTGTGGCACTCAAGTTAGTATGGGATTCTTTGCTGGTGTAAGTGTGGCTGCACTTTATACGCCAATTGAAGTATGCGAAAACTTTGCCGCCATAGAAGAAACCATAGACCATATGGATTGGCGTAATGGTTGGTCTGGCAATAGTCGTATACGCGAAAGCATGGTGACAATGGCCAAACTGATACGTAGCTTTCCAGAGCCCGCACAAGTTGTCTATTTTAGCGATGGTGAAGAAACGCCAAAGCTTCATATTTTTAATACACGTGACTTAACAGGCTTTCAAGGTGGTAAAGATTGGCTATTAGTTGGCATTGGTAGCGACAAAGGAACTGCGATACCTAAATTAGATGATAAGAATCAACTGATTGGTTACTGGTCAGCAGAAAGCTTCGCAATGCAGCCAGGGGTTGCGCAAATTGCACAAGAAAACATAGGCGCCCGAGAAGATAGCGTGGCGAGTGAAGTTAGTGATCGATATTTATCAAAGCTAGATGAAAAGTATTTGATATCAGTAGCTAAAGAGATTGATGGTATGTATGTGAATGGTAGTAGTTTGCAAGCCATTTTAGCCGCGATGAAAACACAACCACCTGCACGGCGTAGTAAATCAGACTTTGATTTAAAATGGATTTTTGCTGGGCTCTCAGGATTATTATTTTTAATCGCCTACCTACCTAAACATCCCGTTAAAGAAACAAAAGAAATGTTTAATATTTTTTTATCTCGCAGAAAAAATCAAAAATCTAAGGCTTCATCACTTAAGGCGTCATGATTTTTTTCATTAGATCTAAACCAATTCAACCAAACTCTTAACCGCCTAAGTTCGTCAGCATGTTGTGCATTTTTTAATACGATTACTGGCGGCAAAGGCCATTTGAGTAGCTCACTTTTAAAATTTATAATACATAATGTTGTATACACAAAACTGTATGCATGCAGCACTGGCTTAAAAGTTTCACCGCAATGATTTAAAAGCTTTAATTGTCTTTAATATCGTCTTCTTAGAGTTGCCATGACCAAGGTAAAACCAACGATGTATCCCGTAAACTACAATAAATACTCGTAGTTATAATAATTACAATCGCAAGCAATTTAATCAAAAATTGAATGGGTAAATACAATAAAATAAAACACGCGACGATTGAAACGCTAACAATAAGCCCCAATAATAATTTTGAAGGTTTCAACTTAATCGAAATAGTGTGAAATAAACTTGGCCGCATATGGCATTATAGTCAAAACTTAGGTAGCAACAAACATGACAACAAACCCAAACATCATTTGCAACTTGTCGCAGTTAGGCTTATTAGAATTGAGCGGCGCTGACACACTCACTTTTTTGCAAGGCCAAGTGACCAATGACGCCAAACAACTCACGGTATCAAACCAAGCGCACTTAACTGCTTATTGCAACCCAAAAGGCCGCATGCTGGCGCTATTTTTGGCGTTTTATCTAAATGATTGCTTTCATTTACAGTTTAATCGCTCATTACTTGAACCCATCATGAAGCGATTAAAAATGTATGTGATGCGAAGCAAGGTAGAAATCAAAGACATTTCAGATATTTATACCATCATCGGAATCGATGGCCCAGAAGCCTTTTCCATACTGGCTTCTAGCCTTGCTAAACTCTCTCGTGATATTGAACTCCCTAAAAACAATTATGAATTCGTGACTTGTGCCAACACAATCATACTTAAGTTACCTAGTATTGCAGGACACACGCGCTTTGAAATTATTGCCGAGAAAGCAAATGCAAGTGAGATTGAAAGTTCTTTAAAAGAGCATTGCCAAATAGCTGAACAAACTTACTGGGATAGTCTAGATATCCAAGCGGGCATTCCTGATGTGCTACCAGCTACACAAGAGCAATTTGTGCCGCAAATGCTCAATTTAGACTTGTTAAATGGAATCAATTTCAAAAAAGGCTGTTACACAGGTCAAGAAATTGTGGCGCGAACGCACTACTTAGGCAGTGTGAAACGCCGCACTTACTTGGTTGAAATTGCTTTGCTTGAAAATTCTTTGGTTGCAAACTCAAGCGCAGAATCACCTAAAGCAGGTGACAAGATATTAGACACAAACCAAAGCGAAATAGGCCAAATTGTGCGTGTCGCTAATACGACTGAGAATCAATTTAATGCGCTCGTTGAATTACGTATCGAATCTGCAATTGCAGGTAATGTGTTTTGGAATAATACCGCTATTAAATTCAATGACTTACCATACAGCCTAGCAAGTTAAATCCTTAATTAGACTTTCAATGTTTTAAGCTTTTACCTATCCCCACTTCACGGTGGGCTTGGGTTAAAATCCAGCGTTTTATCTGCTTTTAATGGCACAGGCAATTGGTTTGCTGGCACAGTCGGTAGCGCTTGATCGATGACTTGATAAAACACTTCATCTTGCTTAATCATACCCAACTCACTCCGCGCGCGCTCTTCAATGGCAGCTGTGCCTTGTTTTAAATCTCGCACTTCTGCACGCAACGTTTCGTTACGCTGTTTTAAGTCTGTATTCTTGGCTTTTTGATCGTCAATCTGCTGACTGACATTCCACACCCTTAACCAGCTACCTTTACCAAGCCACAGTGGGTACTGCAGCAAGGCAATTAAAATCACAAAAATAAGGGTTAATGCTTTCACCGCTTAATAATTAACGTCTGATATTGTAAAACGCGTCTAAACCCGCATAACTTGTTGCATCGCCCAACTCTTCTTCAATACGCAACAACTGGTTATATTTTGCCACCCGCTCACTACGGCACAATGAACCTGTTTTAATTTGCAAGGCATTGGTTGCCACAGAAATGTCGGCAATTGTGGTATCTTCTGTTTCACCAGAACGATGCGATACCACAGCGGTGTAACCCGCACGTTTTGCCATCTCGATTGTTTGGAAAGTCTCAGTCAAGGTGCCGATTTGATTCACTTTAATCAAGCAAGAGTTCGCCACGCCACGTTTAATGCCTTCACGTAAGATTTTAGCGTTAGTTACAAATAAGTCATCCCCCACTAATTGCGTGGTTTTGCCTAGGCGTTTCGTTAAAATATCCCATCCATCCCAGTCAAATTCGTCCATACCATCTTCAATAGAGATAATTGGATATTTATCACACCAAGTTGCTAAATAATCTGTAAATTGCGCTGAGGTCAAGGATAAGTTTTCTGACGCCAAATGATATTTTCCATCTTTATGAAACTCTGTACTTGCGCAATCTAAACCCAAATACACATCTTTACCTGGCTCGTAACCTGCGGCAGAGATCGACTCCATAATCAATTGCAATGCGGCTTCATTGCTAGGTAAGTTAGGGGCAAAACCACCTTCATCACCCACCGTGGTAGCCAAACCTTTTTTGTGCAGTGTTTTTTTCAATTGATGAAAAATCTCTGCGCCACAACGCAATGCCTCACGGAAACTTGGCAAACCAGCTGGAATAATCATGAATTCTTGAATATCGACTGAGTTGTCTGCGTGCGCGCCACCGTTGATAATGTTCATCATCGGTGTTGGCAATTGCATCGCGCCAGAGCCACCTAAATAACGATATAGCGGCAAACCACTCTCTTCTGCTGCTGCTCGAGCGCAAGCCATTGATACCGCTAAAATTGCATTTGCACCTAAGCGATCTTTGTTCTCAGTACCATCTAGCTCAATCAGCGTTTTATCAATAAAGCTTTGCTCTTCGGCATCTAAACCAATAATGGCCTCGGTGATTTCCGTATTAATATTTTCTACTGCTTTTAACACGCCTTTACCTAAATAACGGCCACTATCACCATCACGCAATTCCATAGCTTCTTTAGCCCCTGTGGATGCGCCTGAGGGCACGGCCGCGCGGCCAATCACGCCACTTTCAAGCAATACATCACACTCAACGGTTGGGTTGCCACGTGAGTCTAAAATTTCTCGACTGATAATATCTACAATTGCGCTCATGTTAAGTCCTTAATTTACAAAATTCTGCTTATAAACTTTGCTCTGCAAAGCCCGCTTTTTTCACTAAACGATCTAAATCTACTAACAAATGTAACAAATCTTCCATCTTATGCAAAGGCCACGCATTGGGGCCATCTGATAGCGCCTTTGAAGGGTCTGGATGTGTTTCCATAAACACCCCTGCAACCCCACTTGCTACCGCTGCGCGCGCCAATACAGGAACATGCTCACGCTGACCAC
>JAIYEJ010000179.1 GCA_027487055.1 Methylotenera sp.
AAAAAAATTACTTCGAACTAAAAGCTTTTTTTGCTGAAATTCAGCGCCTAAATCGAAATAACAAAATTTTGGCGTATCACGACCGCAGTGACGGCGGCTTAATGACAACACTTTGCGAAATGGCCTTTGCTGGCAGATGTGGCTTTGATATCAATATTGCAGAGTCTTATGGCGATGCAGTTAAATTTTTATTTAACGAAGAGCTAGGCGCAGTGATACAAATGCGTAATGACGATATCGTCGAGTTTTTATTACGCCTCGACCCTTTGCTTGCTGCATGTACCCATATTATTGGCAATGTAACCACTCAAAATCAAATTAATATCACACAAAATGATGACATTATTTTTACAGATACACGCGTTAACTTGCACAGAATTTGGTCTGAAACCACATACAAAATGCAATCTATTCGAGACAATCCAATCTGTGCACAACAAGAATATGATCGTATTTTAAATGAGGCTGATCATGGCCTGCATGTTCTCACCACTTTTGATGTGAACGATAATATTGTTGCACCCTATATTAATACTGGCAAGCGCCCAAAAATGGCCATATTGCGTGAGCAAGGCGTTAACGGCCAAACAGAAATGGCAGCTGCGTTTGACCGCGCTGGATTTAGCAGTATTGACGTGCACATGAGCGATGTGATTTCTGGACGGATTTCACTTAAAGATTTTGCTGGTTTAGTGGCTTGTGGCGGCTTTAGTTATGGCGATGTTCTTGGTGCAGGTGAAGGCTGGGCAAAATCTATTTTATTTAACCACCGCGCGCATGATGAATTTAGTGCATTTTTTAATCGTCCAGATTCATTTGCGCTTGGTGTTTGTAATGGTTGCCAAATGATGAGCAACCTGCATAGTATTATTCCAGGTAGCGATCATTGGCCTCACTTTGTGCGTAACAAGTCAGAACAATTTGAAGCGCGCCTTGCGATGGTAGAAGTCCTAGAGTCCCCTTCTCTGTTTTTTAACGGTATGGCTGGCAGCCTCATGCCTATTGCCGTTGCGCATGGCGAAGGTTTTGCGGAATTTTCTAGCGAATCTGCTGTCAATGAAACGTTAGCTAAAAAGTTGGTGACGATGCGGTTTATCGATGGTGCGTCAACGCCAACTGAGGTGTATCCGTTAAATCCAAACGGTTCACCACAAGGTATTACTGGTTTAACCACGCAAGATGGGCGCATTAGCATTATGATGCCGCATCCTGAGCGCGTCTTTAGGTCTGTCCAGCATTCATGGGGCCCTGAAGATTGGCAAGAAGATGCACCATGGATGCGTATGTTTAGAAATGCAAGAAAGTATTTAAGTTGATTTTTTTTCAATGAAGCAATTTTAGCTTAATGATTTTGCTGAGTGCAGATTAAAAATTAAGTGTTAAAGTAAGAGGCCTCAAAATTTAGTTTTATTTATATATAGTGAAATTAAAAAATAATTCGTATTCAGAAATTTAAAAAGTATATTTGGAGAACACGCAGTATGAAAATATCAAAAGCACTATTTGTAGTTTTAGCATTAAGTTTTTCGTTAAGTAGCTTAGCGCTTACCGATGACGAGTCATTGGAATTTAACGATGCAGTGACCGAAGGTAATTTAAAAATCGTTCAAAAATATGTGAATGCGGATGCATCTGCTGCCAACTTCAAAACCTTTGGGTGGTCACCTCTACAGATGGCTGCTAACAAAGGCAATATTGAAATTGTAAAGTACTTGCTTAGTAAAGGTGCTGACATTAACTACGTTCACCCTTCAGCACAACATACAGCCTTTATGTTATCTGCATTTAGTCACCAAAATGAAATGTTGAAACTCTTAGCTAAAAGTGGTGCCGATGTAAACGTTAAACTTAAAGGTGATGTTTCATTAATTCGTTATTTCCGTGATGAAGGTGATACTAAGATGTTAGAACTTTTGACTAGTCTTGGTGTTAAGGATGATGGTTGCCAAGAAGATAATTGTTTCTAACAAAATTACTTTTCTAAGAAGATTGTGATTTAAGTCACAACCTTAAAACTAAAACCATTTACAATGGTGTTCTAATTGATTTAGAACACCATTTGATAGAAAAAACAATTGGGAACACTCAATGAAAACATTTTTTTTTTTTTTTTTATTTTGCATGCTTGCAACATCTGTAAAAGCATCTAATATAGTTTACGCTGCTGAAGTTTTAAGTTCTGTTGACTCATTAAGTAATTCTCCACATATTCGCACAATCGCTGCATCTTGCGCAGCATGTCATGGTACTAATGGCAACAGTGCAGGCATTACACCAACCCTAGCTGGTTTGGATGATGGTTATTTCATAACCCAAATGTTAGCCTTTAAAGATGGTACTCGACCCGCAACCGTAATGCACCGTCACGCCAAAGGCTTAAATATTGACGAGATTAATTTGCTAGCCAATTATTTCGCAAGGCAAAAACGCGTTACAAACCTTCCACCAAAATCTGAAAAATTACAAGCCGCTCATGAATAATATTCAACGCCGCATTTTCATTAAAAGCACACTTAAATCAAGCCTAGTGTTAAGTGCTACAGGCGTATTAAATGCTTGCGGCAGTTTAAATGTAAAAAATGCCAACAGCATGGGCCGTGTAGTCGTAATTGGTGGAGGATATGCAGGTCTTGCTGCAGCCAAATATATTCGCATGTGGAGTGCGAACAAAATTGAAGTGGTGGTAATTGAAAAATCTAGCCAATTTGTCTCCTGCCCGTTGAGTAATTTGGTACTAGGTGGCAGCAAAAATATTCAGGATTTAACTTTTGGCTACGATTTTGCAAAGAAAAATCATGGGATCACTTGGGTGAACGACGAAGTGACAGCGGTTGATGCTGTTAATAAAAATGTAATCATGAAGCGTGGTGATGTCAGTTACGACCGCCTGATTATTGCACCTGGTGTTGACATGATATACGACACATTGCCGAACCTAGAAACTGCTCAAAATGAAATTCCGCATGCATGGAAAGCAGGCTGGCAAACCGTTAATTTACGCAAACAGTTAGAGGCTATGCCCGATGGTGGCGTATTTGTGATGAGTGTGCCACGCGCACCGTATCGCTGCCCGCCAGGGCCATATGAGCGCGCTTGCCAAGTGGCAAGTTACTTTAAAGCCCATAAGCCTAAAAGCAAAGTCATCGTGTTAGATGCAAACCCAGAAATCACATCTAAAAAGGTTTTGTTTGCTAAAGTGTTTAATGAAACATATGCTGGTATTGTTGATTATCGCGCGAATAGCATTATTACTGAGCTAGATGTAAAAACCAAAACGGTTAAAACTGAATTTGAAATCATACAAGCCAATGTTCTCAACATTATTCCACCACAGCGCGCAGGCAAACCAGCGCAATTAGCCAAAGTAGATAATGTAGAAAACCGCTGGTGTGATGTGAGTTTTCTCACCTATGAATCTACCACGGTGCCAAACGTACACGTGATTGGCGATGCCATAGATAGCAATTTGCCAAAATCGGCACATATGGCCACCAACCAAGCGCGCATTTGTGCCAGCGCGATTGTAGAAATAATGGCGAACCGCTCGCCAGACCCTTCCCCAGTATTTGCCAATACTTGCTACAGTTTTATTAACGATAAAGAAGCGATACACGTTGCGACAGTTTACCGTTATGAAGCTAACAAAAAAATCATGGTAGCGGCTGAAGGTGGTGGCGTTTCAGCGAAACCATCTGCACAAGAAGGTGATTATGCACAAGCATGGGCCATGAATATTTGGTCTGATGT
Organism: Methylotenera sp.; assembly: GCA_027487055.1. Taxonomy (GTDB): domain Bacteria; phylum Pseudomonadota; class Gammaproteobacteria; order Burkholderiales; family Methylophilaceae; genus Methylotenera_A. The sequence continues at coordinate 3,748 of JAIYEJ010000179.1, forward strand.
GCTAACCTAGAATCGTATGAGAAAAGCGTGTTAGAACTGCTGATCTATAAAATTAAAGCGTATACAAGTCTTGCGGCATGCAGCATCTTGCCTTCTATTGCTTGCGCAACCTCGACCGAACCCCCAAACAAACTCAATATTACACTACCAGCTGGTTTTGAAATTTCTGTTTTTGCTAAGCTAAATGATGCGCCACGCATGATGGCATTTGATAAAAATGGTACCTTATTTGTAAGCTTAAGCAAGAGCAATCAAGTGATTATGCTGCCAGACACCAATAAGGACGGGCTTTCCGAGGCGCCTGTTTTGATATCAAATAAACTTAACGCCCCGCATGGGCTCACTTTTGTGGGGGATGATTTACTGGTTGCGAATCAAGATGGTATTGTGAAGTTTACTAAAAATAATCTTGGCTGGTCAAATCCGCAACCTTTCATTAGTGCTTTGCCAAGCGGTGGGCACAGCTTTAAAACAATTAAACTTGGCGCCGATAATTTTTTATATATCAACGTGGGTTCTAGTTGTAATGTGTGTGTAGAAGATGACCCCATGCGCGCAACCATTCTGAGATATAACTTAGCAGGCAATCCAGCTGGCGCGTTAAAAATACTTGGGCGCCACAACTCACTTGCGCCTATTTGGGCAAGCGGATTACGTAATAGCCAAGGTTTTGCATGGCACCCTAAAACAGACCAAATGTTCGCTACCAATAATGGCGCAGACATGCGTTCTAGCACAAAAAACGGCCAAGTGAATGATGAGTTACCACCCGAACATTTTAATCAAATTGAAGCTGGTAAGCACTATGGCTGGCCGTATTGCTGGGGAAAAATCGAAAACACAAATCAACAGGTTCAAGATCCAAATTTTGTAGGCCCAGAACATTTTTGTAGGACAAGTACGCCGCCTGCAATCACATTTACTTCGCACTCGACCCCAATTGGCGTCACGTTTTTAGACAAAACAAATTGGCCCGCAGACTATCAAAAAGATGCCATCATCGCGCTTCACGGCTCTTGGAATCGACAACAACTGAGTGGCTATAAACTTGTACGTGTTAAATTTAGTGGCGAAACCCCAGTTGAGGTAGTAGACTTCGCGACTGGCTGGCTAAACAATAATCAAGCTTGGGGACGCCCAGTGGACGTTGCTGTTGGTCCAGATGGAGCGCTTTATGTCACAGATGATCGCGCTGGTTATATTTACAAAGTAACTTATAAGCAATAGTGTTTAAAATATTTAATATAAAAATAAATTGGTTAACGATGGACAAACATGCTTAAACTAGTGTTTACTTTATTTTTTGGTGTACTTTTGAGTTTTAATGCTGAAGCACAAAAACTTTCTGGGCATATTGCGCTGCATATTGCGAAATTGCATTACGACCATCCAGTGCGTCTATTGCATCCTTATTTAGATATCTGGCATATGAAAGGCCCTTTAGCTGAAAAGGCGGCGCTAAAATCTCTGCAAAAACGCTTTGCTAATGTGAGCGATTGCAACAGCAGCGCCAATGTCGTGGTGTTGATTGAGCCGCATATGTTTTATAACGCGCAGCTTCGTGTATTTCATACAGAAATTATCGCACGTGCCTATGTAAGCACTACAGATTTAAGTACAGAAAGTGCCGTTACTACCATTAAAAAACAAGCACAGCAAAATGGCGACCTTGGCATAAAGCCAGAATTTTACATGGAAAAAGCTTACCAAAAAGCCATGGATAAAATCATTAAAAAACTGGATACAGATAAAGCATTTTTAGCAACGCTTGATGCAACAAAAATTGAAAATCCTAAGCTTATTTGCAATGCCTTAGATGATATGCCAGTATCTAAGATTTACTACTAAGTGAGAACTAACTAATATGGCTAAAATTATACTCATCCTCGCCCTATACTTAACAGCTTGTGCCCCCCAAAATTTAAGCACAAATAGTAACAAGGCTTATCAGAAAATTACTGGATTAAAAACGCCAGAATCGGTAGTGCAATCCAAAGATGGTCGTATTTTTATTTCAGAAATTGGCGAATTTGGCAAAGATGGCGATGGGCAAATTAGCATAGTAGATACTGTAGGCAAATTCAGTGTTTTTTCAAGCGGTTTAGATGATCCGAAAGGCTTAAAGATTATTGGTGAAAATCTTTACGTGGCTGATAAAACAAAGATTATAAAAATTGGTTTAAATGATGCCAAATCAAGTGTTTTTGTACCTGCCAGTGGCTTTGCAACCACGCCACAATTTTTAAACGACTTAGAAGCAGACTTACAAGGCAACTTGTATGTCTCGGATAGTGGCGATATTTTAGGCACAGGCAAAGGTGGGGCAATCTATAAAATCGACAGCAATGGCAAGGCTAGTTTAATTATTGATGGTAAACAAGATGCGCGTATTATGGCGCCAAACGGCTTGCTGGCAGACGACACTGGCAATATTTTGATTTATGTTGATTTTACTTCGGGAGTTTTATACACCTTAAATCAACAAACCAAAGCGCTTGATGATATTGCAGAAGGATTTGGTGGTGGCGATGGCATTGTGCATCACTCTAACGGCACCATGTATGTAAGCGATTGGAAAAGTGGCAAAGTATTTAGCGTAAGCAGAAAACACGAGGTTACAATACTGAAAGATGGTTACCAATCAGCCG
>JAIYEJ010000287.1 GCA_027487055.1 Methylotenera sp.
CTATATGCCCTTGCCTTTGATGCTGGCGCATTTGTTGCTCGAAGAATTGGCTGCCATGCGAAGAGAAGGCAACGAAATTCCTTATTTGCGTCCAGATGCCAAGAGCCAAGTGACCATCCAGTATTCGGATGACCACAAACCCATGAACATCGACACCATTGTGATTTCTACCCAGCACGATGATTTTGCGGAAGATGCCATCATGTTGCAAAAAATCCACGATGATTTGGTAAACTTGTTGATCCCTCGTGTGAAAACAAAATTGCCTGCCCACATTCAAGCGTTGTTTGATGGCGACATCAAATACCACATCAATCCCACAGGGAAGTTTGTGATTGGCGGTCCTCACGGTGATACGGGTTTGACCGGACGTAAGATCATTGTAGATACCTACGGCGGTCGCGGTGCCCACGGTGGTGGTGCATTTTCTGGTAAAGACCCCAGCAAGGTAGACCGTTCAGCGGCTTATGCCACAAGGCACATTGCCAAGAATTTGGTGGCTGCCGGTGTATGCGACCAGGCCTTGGTGCAGGTGAGTTATGCGATTGGTGTGGCTGAACCGGTAGGATTGTTTGTAGACACTTACAATACCGCCAAGGTGAGCATGACAGACGGTGAGATTGCTGCGAAGATTTTGGCCATGCCAGAATTCAGTTTGCGTCCTTACCACATTGAGCAGCGCTTCAATTTGCGTACGCCGATTTATTTGGAGACAGCGGCATACGGACATATGGGCCGGGAGTGCAGAACGGTGAACAAAGTGTTCAATAAGGGCAGCAAGAACGAATTGCCAGTGACTGTGAAATTATTCCCTTGGGAAGAAACCAATGCTGTGGGCGCGGTGAAAGCGGCCTTTGGCTTGAACTAAAATAGAAATACTATGTGTGGAATCGTTGCCTATATTGGAGAAAAACAGGCCTATGACATTGTGATCAAGGGCCTCAAGCGTTTGGAATACCGCGGTTATGACAGTGCCGGTGTGGCTTTGTTGAACGGCGATTTACGAATCTACAAGAAGCAGGGAAAGGTTTCTAGTTTGGAGGATGAAGCTGCAGGTAAGGACGTGAGCGGTGGATTGGGGATGGGACATACACGTTGGGCAACTCATGGGGAGCCGAACGATAGAAATTCACACCCACATTTAAGCGAGAGCGGTGATTTGGCGATCATCCACAACGGCATTATTGAGAATTATGCGACGTTAAAAGCGGGTATGGTGCAGCGCGGACATACGTTTCACTCTGATACCGATACTGAGGTTTTGGCACATTTGATTGAAGATGTGATGGAGCATACGGGTTTACCTTTAGCCGATGCGGTGCGTTCGGCGTTAAAGCAGGTGAGCGGCGCGTATGCCATCGTAATTTTAAGCAAGCACCATCCAGAACATTTGATTGCCGCCCGTAAGGGCAGTCCCTTGGTTGTGGGCATCGGAAAGGAAAGGGGAGAGTTCTTCTTTGCATCGGATGCTACTCCTATTGTGGAATATACCAACAAGGTAATTTACCTGAACGATGGGGAGATTGCCATTGTGCAAAACAAGGAATTGACGGTGAAGAGCATCGACAACGTGGTTCAGGTTCCGTATGTGCAAGAATTGGAATTGACCTTGGAGCAGCTAGAGAAAGGCGGTTATCCGCACTTCATGTTGAAGGAGATTTACGAGCAGCCCCGGTCCATTTTTGACAGCTTTAGGGGTCGATTCGATGTTGAAACCGGAGAGATCCATATGCGATCAATGGAAGATTATCAGCAGCGGTTGAAGGAGATCAAGCGATTGATTTTGATTGGCTGCGGTACCAGCTGGCATGCGGGTTTGGTGGGCGAGTATTTGTTTGAGGATTTGTCACGTGTACCGGTGGAAGTGGAATACGCTTCTGAATTCAGGTATAGAAATCCGGTTTTGTATGCCGATGATTTGGTGATGGCGATATCCCAAAGTGGGGAAACGGCGGATTCGTTGGCGGCAATGGATTTGGCCAAGCGCAAAGGCGCCAGTGTATTTGGGGTTTGCAATGTGGTGGGTTCTAGTATTCCTCGATTGAGTGATGCAGGGGCTTATACGCATGCAGGTCCGGAGATTGGAGTGGCAAGTACGAAGGCATTCACCGCTCAGGTGACTGTATTGGCTTTGATGGCCGTAGGGATGGCGAAATTGAGGGGTACCATGGATTTGGTGGCAATCAAGGCGTTTTTTAAAGAATTGGAGTCCATACCTGAAAAAATAGAACAGGCCTTATTGTTGAATGATCAGATGATTGCGTTGGCAGAACTGTACAAGGATGCCAAAAATTTCTTGTATTTGGGAAGGGGTTACAATTTCCCTGTGGCCTTGGAAGGTGCGTTGAAACTGAAAGAAATTAGTTATATACACGCGGAGGGATACCCTGCGGCGGAGATGAAACACGGTCCGATAGCATTGATCGATGAGGAGATGCCGGTCGTGGTGATTGCGACGAATTCAGAGCATTACGAGAAGGTGGTAAGTAATATTCAGGAGGTAAAGGCCCGAAAAGGCAAGGTAATTGCGATAGTAAGTGAGGGTAATGAGGATCTTAAAGACATGGTAGACCATATTGTTGCTGTTCCAGCGACCATTGAGCCGCTCAGCCCATTGGTAAATACTGTGCCTTTGCAATTGCTCAGCTATCATATTGCGGTAATGCGTGGTTGCAATGTGGATCAGCCGAGGAATTTGGCGAAGAGTGTGACAGTGGAGTAAGTTATTAACATCTAGTATGATGCATTCACTAAAAATAATCTAAGTGTCATATTATAATTTATCCATTGTACTTGATGAGGTGTATTATTGTTACTCAAAGTCGTATCAGTTTGCAACTTTTTATGTTTCTGAGGGTGCGAAGTTGTGCGATGATAGAAACCCTATTACAAGGTAAAATTCGAGTTAAACAGCTCACAAAATTATTTCTCAACTCTAATAACTTGGTTTACTTGAGGGGTTTAGAAACGGAATTTGGAGTAAGTTCAAATACTGTCCGTTTGGAGTTGAACAAACTGAGCGCAGTCAAACTCATTGAAACCGTGAATCACACGGAAAATAATCAAAAGCAGTATTGGGCCAATTCCCAACATCCACTATTCGAGAATCTCTGTGGATTCATCTTGAAAGAGTTCGGTTTGGACACTCTTGTTGAAAAGGTATTCGAGCGGTTGGGAGCGGTTGAATCCGTTTATATTACCCAAGATTGGGCGGAAGGCAAAATCGGTCCATTGTTGGATCTCGTGGTGGTGGGTAATGTAAATCAAAAATATATGTTTACGTTAATCAAAAAGGCAGAACCCCTTACAACGTAAGATTCGGGTGGCTGTGTACTCAAATACCTTGGAATTGCCCAATTGGGACCATATTCCGAATTTACGATTGATATAAAAACGCTCTTTTATAATGACAAAATTAAAAAATAATCCGACCATTGCCATTATAGGTTTAGGTTATGTGGGCTTGCCTCTTGCAGTGGCATTTGCTAAAAAGTATTTCGTGATTGGTTTCGACATCAACGAACAACGCATTGCTGAATTGAATCAGGGTAAAGATTATACTTTGGAAGTGGAAGATGAATTGTTGCAAAGTGTTTTGGTGAAATCCAATTCCACCAGAGGATTATTGGTATCAAATCAGATTTCCGATATTTCCCATTGTACCGTATTCATTGTTACAGTACCTACTCCAACAGACAGGCACAACCGTCCGGTATTGACTCCTATGGTAAAAGCTTCCGAGGTCATTGCTTCAGTATTGAAACCCAACGACATTGTAATTTACGAAAGTACGGTGTATCCCGGTGTAACGGAGGAGGAAATGGTACCAGTGTTGGAGCGCGTAAGTGGAATGAAATACAATCAGGATTTTTATTGTGGATATTCTCCAGAACGCATCAATCCAGGCGATAAAGAACATACTGTTACTAAGATTTTGAAAGTAACCTCGGGTTCAACACCCGAAATTGCAGAGTATGTAGATATTCTGTATAAATCGATCATTGTTGCAGGAACTCACAAAGCGAGCTCCATTAAAGTAGCTGAGGCGGCTAAGGTTATTGAGAATTCTCAGCGCGATATTAACATCGCTTTCGTGAATGAACTGGCAAAAATTTTCAATTTAATGGGAATAGATACCCATGAAGTTTTGGAAGCAGCGGGTACCAAATGGAATTTCTTGAAGTTCAAACCGGGTTTAGTTGGTGGACATTGCATAGGTGTAGATCCCTATTATCTGGCTCAGAAAGCTCAAGAAGTTGGATATCACCCTGAAATCATTTTAGCCGGAAGACGTGTTAACGACGGTATGGGTAAATATGTCGCTACCGAGGTGGTTAAATTGATGATGCGTAATGATATCAAAGTAATTGATTCTAAGGTATTGATCATGGGATTCACGTTTAAGGAAGATTGTCCTGATGTACGAAACACAAAAGTGATAGATATTTACAATGAGTTAAAGAATTTTGACATCCAAGTGGATGTTTTTGATCCATGGGCGAATCCGGCGGAAGTAATGCACGAGTACGGAATTACCGTTGTTAATGAATTACCCAAAGAAAGGTATTCTGCTGTGGTTTTGGCTGTTGCACACAAGGAATTTATGGATATAAATTTAATAAACTCCCAAAAGGAAAATTCTGTAGTTTATGATGTTAAGGGAGTGCTGAGTTATTCAGATGCAAGACTATAATTGAAATGAATAAAATTCTAATTACAGGAGCTGCTGGATTTATTGGTTTCCACTTGTGCAAAAGACTATTAGAAATGGATTACGAGGTTGTAGGAATTGACAATCTCAATAGTTACTATGATGTTACTTTAAAGCTAGATAGACTTAGAAATTTGGGAGTTGTAACGGATTTTACCAGTAATTTAAAGTTAAAAAGTACAGCGCACAAAAAATTTTCGTTTATTAAATTAGGACTTGAAAACAGGGAAGAATTATTCGAATTATTCGAACAAGAAAAGTTTGATCAAGTTGTTAATTTAGCTGCACAAGCAGGTGTACGGTACAGTATAGACAATCCGTTTGCTTATGTTGAAAGTAATATAATTGGTTTTATAAATATTCTAGAGGCTTGTCGTAAATTTAATGTTGATAAATTACTTTATGCAAGTAGTTCCAGTGTTTATGGGAAAAATGAAAAAGTTCCGTTTTCAACAAAAGATAATGTAGATTATCCAATTAGCTTGTATGCGGCAACAAAGAAAAGTAACGAGCTCATGGCACATACATACAGCCATTTGTATGGAATTAAAACTATAGGTTTAAGATTTTTCACTGTCTACGGACCTTGGGGAAGGCCAGATATGGCTATGTTCTTATTTACAGATGCTATATTCCAAAACAGACCAATTAAAGTATTTAATAAAGGAAACTTATCACGGGATTTTACGTATATTGATGATATTATAGATGGGGTTTTTTCCATCATTAACGATGAAAAAAAGAAAAACGAACCGTTATATAAGGTATATAACATAGGTAATAGCAAACCAATAAAGTTATTAGATTTCATAGAAGAACTTGAAAAAGTGACAAACAGAAAATCCGACAAGATTTTCATGGATATGCAGCCGGGAGATGTAGAAAAAACTTGGGCGGATACTTCGGATCTCCAAAAAGATTACGATTATAAAGCGCAAATAAATATTGACATTGGAGTTAGACGATTTGTGGAATGGTATATTGATTATTATTCGATAAAATTTAATAGTAAAGATCAAAACAATGTCTCAAATTAAATATATACCTGAAATTGAAGGAATTCAGATTTTAGCAATAATCCCGATTATTTTATTTCATCTAGGTTGTGATTGGATAATGGATGGGTTTTATGGGGTGGATGTTTTATTTGCATTTCCATAGTTCTGCCTTTCATTATTGTTAAGGGATCTTTATACAATTTGTCAAAAGACAGACATTCTACTAAATTATCACTATCCAAAATTCTGTTTTTCTGTAAGCTTAGCCATTTTCTCTGGCAGAACATTTTATTATCACTTTATGAGAATGGTTCGAATATTAAAAATAGTGAAATTGTTTTAATCTGAATTGGTTTTATTTTGTTTACTCTGATTTTATTGTACACAGGTGATTTATCGATCGAAATATCC
>JAIYEJ010000300.1 GCA_027487055.1 Methylotenera sp.
CAAAATAATACGGTTTTGTACGTTGCCATCACTTGTGACAATAATCACCAGAATACGTTTCTCTGTGAGTGGCAAAAACTCTAAATGCTTAAACGCCACACGTGGCCGCTTAGGTATCATCACCAAGCCCGCAAACTGTGTGAGTTGCGACAGCATATCGGCTGCGCTATTAATAAGCTCTTTTTGGTTTGGGGAGCTTAAGCCACTTTTAAGCTGATTAACAGCGTTAGCATCAAGCGGTTGCACGGTGAGGAGTGAATCGACAAATAAACGATAGCCTTTTTGTGTAGGGATGCGTCCAGCAGAAGTATGAGGACTGGCAATAAAACCCATTTGTTCTAAGTCGCTCATCACATTACGTATGGTCGCTGTGCTCACATCCAAGCCAGAGTGTTGCAAAAGCGTGCGTGAGCCAATTGGTTGACCATCACTAATATAATGTTCAACCAAGGTTTTAAGTAAAATTTGAGCGCGTTTATCCATTTGCAGGTGTTATTTTGCCTTAATTAGCGCGGCTAGAATAGCGGCATTTATGCTTTGCGCTTTTAGCTATGCGTAAACTGTGATTTAATTCGGCTATGACAGCATTTAACAGCATTGCCATTATAGGCAAATATTTAAACAAATCTGCATTACAGATGATGCAAACTGATTTGGCTGATTTGGTGCGACATTTGGCCTCTCTAAATATTGACGTGTGGGTCGAAGAACACACCGCTATCGGTGCAGAACTTAACGGCTTTAATACCGCAAAATTAGAAGATATTGGCGCCAAAGCAGATTTAGCGATTGTCATGGGCGGCGATGGCACCATGCTAAGCGTTGCGCGTAATTTAATGGATGCAGGCATTCCGCTGGTGGGTATTAACCGTGGGCGTTTTGGTTTTTTAACCGATTTACGAGCTGAGGACATGCTAGATTCGATTGATGCGATTTTAGCGGGCGCCTACCGTACCGAAACGCGCATGATGATGACAGCGAGCGTATTGCGTGCAGGTAAAAAGGTTTATGGTGGACTCGCATTTAACGATGTGGTGATTAAAAGTGGCTTGCGATTAATTGAGCTTGAGGTGGAAATTAATGGCAAGTTTATGCACAAACAGCGCTCAGATGGTTTGATTTTAAGTACGCCTACAGGCACAACTGCGTATGCGCTTTCTGCTGGTGGGCCAATATTACACCCAGATTTAGACGCGTTTGCGCTGGTGCCAATTAACCCGCATACGCTCAGTAACAGGCCAATTGTGCTTAGTAGTGAATCACTCATTGAAGTCACATTAGTACAAGTAAATGATGCGCAAATTAGCTTCGATGGGCAGTTTCAATTGGACTTAGAGTTTGGAGATAGAGTGATCATCAAACGTGCAGATCGAGACATTACTTTGTTGCACCCAAGCGATTATTGTTATTTTGAGATGTTACGCAATAAACTCAACTGGGGTTGATTTTTTTTGTTAACAATCGCAACTGACTGTGTTGACTTCGCCTTGCCGTACAAAAACGTAGTGTCTTTAGTTTGTTGCCTTGTCATTTTAGATTCTAAACAAAAACGAACTTCAAGTTAAATAACTGATTTAATATATTTATTCTATGTTACAAAGCCTATCCATCCGCGATTTTATAATTGTTGAAGCGCTCGATTTAGAGTTTTCGAGTGGCTTTACTACACTCACGGGCGAAACTGGTGCGGGTAAATCGATTTTAATTGATGCGCTTTCACTCGCGCTGGGCGCGCGTAACGAAGGCGAAGTGGTGCGCAAAGGCACTGAAAAAGCGGATATCAGCGTGACCTTTAGCGCAAACAGCCAAGCACAACAGTGGTTAGCAGAAAATGAACTCGAGGCAGACGACACGCTCATTTTACGCCGCGTCATTTATGCCGATGGCCGCAGTCGCGGTTTTATTAACGGTACTGCTGCTAGCATTGGCCAACTCAAAGATTTAGGCGAATACTTAATCGATATTTATAGCCAAAATGCGCATCATTCTTTATTAAAACCCGCTACGCAACGCCAAATTTTAGATGAATTTGCGATGAATATTGAACTAGCGCAACTAGTCGCCACACAGTATAAAACTTGGCACGCCTTGCATGTTAAGCGTATAGAAGTAGAGAAAAACGCAGCCGCTTTTGCTGATGAATTGGCTGAATTGCGCGATAAAACGCGTGAGCTAAAACAGCTGGGTTTTGCTATTGAGGAATGGGCTGAGCTGCAAGCGGAGCATCATCGCTTAGCAAACGGTGCCAGTTTGTTGGCGGGGTTAGAGTTGTGTGTTGGCTTGTTGGACGACAATGAGCCCAACGCTAACGCCATGCTTGCGCAGGTGCAACATAAACTGATTGGCTTGGTTGAATTTGATCCACAATTAAAAGAAGCCGCAGATGGCGTGGATTCTGCACTGATACAAATTGAGGAAGCCACCCGTAGTTTAAACCGCTACCTACAACGCGCCGAGCTAGACCCCGCAAGGTTGGCAGAGGTGGAAAATCGTATTCAAGCTACTCATAACATCGCGCGAAAATTCCGCGTAAAGCCAGAAGAGTTGCCAGAATTATTGGCAAATGATTTAGCGCGTATGGCCGAGCTAGAAAGCTTTGCCAACGATGGCGCGCTGGCGAAATTAGAAACCGAAGCTTTAACCGCGTATCAAGCATCTGCCAAGCAACTTAGTGCCAAACGCCAAGTTGCGGCAGAGAACTTAAGCCAAAAAATCAGCGCAGAAATGCAACGCTTGTCTTTAAGCGGTGGCAAGTTTGAGGTGGCTTTGCAAGCGTGCGATGCTACCAGCAACGGCTTAGAGGCGGTGGAATTTTTAGTGGCAGGCCATGCAGGGGTAGAGCCAAGGGCGCTTAATA
>JAIYEJ010000205.1 GCA_027487055.1 Methylotenera sp.
ATTTACACCCCGCAATGAAATCTCACCTGCTGAAAAACGTTGTTGCCCTAGCGCAGTTTCTACCATCAAAATGCCATCATCCGCAACGCCTGTTACTGTGCCGATGGATTCAGTACCATTTGGCAATAACATGCGCACTTGTTTGTTTTTGTAGGCGTGGTAGCGCAGCCATTCATCACGCACTGCCACAAAACCTTGCACCTCAAAAACGCTGAGTACATCAGCCAAGTGTTTTAAAATGCGGCCCAGCAAATCACTTTGGTTAATGGGGTTTGTGGCTACATGCGCTAAATCTATCGCAGGCTGGTCTATGCTCTGAAGTATATTTTTGGGCAAGTTTAAGTTAATTCCAACGCCTATCACCGCCGTGCTTGGTCCTTCTAGATCACCTTGCAGTTCAATTAAAATACCTGCTAATTTTTTTGGCAATTCATTTTCAAACACCAACACGTCATTTGGCCATTTGAGTTCTGCCTGATGCACACCCAGTTCGTGCAACGCGCGAATTAACGCGACACCCACCGCCAAACTCAAGCCAGATAACCCTGCCGCACCGCCAGCAAAGCGCCACAATAACGAGAAGGTTAAACTCGCCCCCAAATGTGAAACCCACGTGCGCCCGCGCCTGCCCTTGCCTTGCGTTTGCATATGCGCCGCAACGCATGTCGCATGTGCAGCCTGCTTGTTTTGCATCAGATACGTGTTGGTCGATGCCACTTCGTCTAGCAATTCAAGCTTAAACCAAGCACGTTGTTCGCCAATGGCTTGCCGTATGTGATTTGCATCTAACAGATTGATTGCATGTGGTAATTTATAACCACGCCCGCGCACAGAAAAGATTTCAACACCCAAACTTTCTGCATGTTGCAGCGCGTTCCAAATGGTGGCGCGCGTCACATTAAAGCGTTGCGCCAATGCCTCACCAGAATGAAACTGGCCATCGGCAAGTAGATGTAAAATGGGGAAAGTAAGCGTGCTCATCAAGTGTTAAGTTTAACATAGCACCGCTTTATGAACTATGTTGCCATTTAGCGCGAACTCATAACCTAAATAGGTAAACTAAATAGGCACATAAATAGGCTATTCTTCACTGCGTTCAATACGGCAACAAAGGTGTAAAATAGCAGTAATTATTTTGAGTGACTGCCATGACAGAAAAAGAACCAATACCACAAGCCTCTAATTTTATCCGCGCGATTGTCGAAAAAGATTTAGAAAACGGCGTTTATAAAACCCGCAAATGGGCAGGCACACCGGGCGATGCCGCGCACCATGCGGTGGGCAAGCCAGACCATGAAAAAATCCGCACACGCTTTCCGCCCGAGCCAAATGGCTATTTGCATATTGGTCACGCCAAAAGCATCTTTTTAAACTTTGGTTTAGCGCGAGATTACAACGGCGTATGCCATATGCGCTTTGACGACACCAACCCAGAAAAAGAAAGCCAAGAATATGTTGATAGCATTACCGAAATGGTGCAATGGCTAGGCTTTGGCTGGAACAAGGGTGGCGAAAATAGTTTGTATTATGCCTCTGACTATTTTGACTTTATGTACCACGCGGCAGAAAGCTTGATTGAACATGGCAATTCATATGTAGATAGCCAAACCGCAGACGAAATGCGCATTAACCGCGGCACACTAACCGAGGCAGGTAAAGATTCGCCCTATCGCAACCGCACAATTGCAGAAAATTTAACGCTATTCCGCGAAATGCGCGATGGCAAACATGCCGATGGCAGCATGGTATTACGCGCCAAAATCGACATGAAATCACCCAACATCAACATGCGCGACCCAGCGATTTACCGCATTAAACGCGCGCATCACCACAACACTGGCGATAAATGGTGCATTTACCCCATGTACACGTTTGCGCACCCTGTTGAAGACGCGCTTGAGCAAATTACACACTCCATTTGCACGCTGGAGTTTGAAGACCAACGCCCATTTTACGATTGGTTGCTAGAGCGCTTGGCCGAAGCGGGTTTGCTCGCGCATCCCCTGCCAAAACAATATGAATTTGCGCGGCTTAACTTGACTTATGTGGTGCTTTCTAAACGTAAGCTGATTCAATTGGTGGAAGATAAACACGTTTCGGGTTGGGATGACCCACGTTTGCCAACGCTTGCAGGTGCGCGCCGACGTGGTTACGTTGCAGAAGGTTTTAAATTATTTACCGATCGCATTGGTGTAAGCAAAGCCGATAGTTGGATTGAATACACCATTTTAGAAGACTGCATGCGCGAGATACTTAACGACACCGCAAGCCGGAAAATTGCCGTGCTAGACCCAATTAAACTGATTATTGATAACTACCCTGCAAATCAAGTGGAAGATTGCTTTGCTCCCAACCATCCGCAAAAGCCAGAACTTGGCAAGCGCGTGGTGCCCTTAAGTCGCGAGCTTTGGATAGAGCGAGAAGACTTTGAAGAAAATCCCCCCAAAGGCTTTTTTAGACTAATGCCCGATGGCATGGTGCGCCTGCGTTATGGCTACGTGGTGAAATGCATTGGCTTTGAAAAAGACACCAATGGCAAAGTCACCACTGTGCATTGCGAATATTTGCCAGATACCAAATCTGGCACGCCTGGTTCAGATGCGATAAAAGTAAAAGGTAATATCCATTGGGTTTCTGCAATGCATGCTTACGAGTGTGAAGTGCGCTTATATGATAGATTGTTTAAAGACCCACACCCAGGCAGCGGCGATAAAGACTTTTTAGATGACATTAACCCCAACTCAGTCACCACTATTACCGCACAATTAGAGCCCAGCTTAAAAGATGCCAAACCAGAAGACCACTTCCAGTTTGAGCGCCACGGATACTTTGTGGCGGATAGAAAAGACTGTGTAGCAGGTAAGCCTGTATTCAATAGAACAGTGACATTACGGGATGCTTGGCAAAAATAGAATCTCATTATTATGTATAGTAGACCAGTACAAGTTGTATTATCTAAAGCATTTCGTCTTATCAATCACGGCCCTACTGTTTTAATTTCATCTGCGCATAACAGCAAGCGAAATATTATGGCGGCAGCTTGGGTGTGTGCTTTAGACTTTGACCCCCCTAAAATCACGGCAGTGATTGATAACAACACTTATACGCGCGAGTTGATTGAGGCCTCTGGCACGTTTGCTATTAACGTGCCATGCGTGGCGCAGATTGATTTAGTCACCAAGCTGGGCGCAAGCTCTGGGCGCGAGTTAGATGGCACCGATAAATTTGCAGAAAATAAACTTGAAACCTTTGCCTCCAAGCATATTTCCGTACCTTTGCTAGCGGGTTGCGTAGCGTGGCTGGAATGCAAAGTCATCCCCGAACCGCACAACCAAAACACTTACGATTTATTTATTGCCGAAGTTGTCGCGGCTTATGCCGATGAACGCGTATTCTCAGATGGGCGTTGGCATTTTGATGGGCAAGATGACTTGCACACAATTCACCATGTAGCAGGCGGTACCTATTTTGCCGCGGGTACACTTTTGCAAGCCAAAACCTAGGCTAGCATATAAAGCAGAGTGTCATTACAATGTCTTTAATTAGACTTCAATATTGCTCATGAAAAAACGCCTCCACAAGCTTAAAAAGCATCTGCCTAAAAAATCAACCACTTCAGTGGAATCGCCCACTTATGTGGGTGATATGGATGAAGCTAAGCTAAAAAAACCCGTCATTAGCAAAATGGTGTATGACGCAGAAAACTTGGTGGAATGCTTACTTACGGTTGATGAACTCGCTAAGTTTAAACCCGATGCAACAAAGCGCACCTGGCTAAATGTGCATGGCGTGCATGATGTGGAGTTAACTAAACAAATTGGTGAAATTTTTAAACTACACCCTTTGGTGATTGAAGACATTTTAAACACCGAGCAGCGCCCAAAAGTGGATGAGTTTGAGGATTATTTGTTTTTAGAAACGCGTAATTTTTATTACGACAAAACCGATGTAGAGGCCAGTAGCGAGCAAATAAGTATTGTGTTGGGGCGCAATTTTTTAATCACGTTTCAAGAGCGAGCAACAGGTGCTTTTGAACCCATACGTGAGCGCCTGCGTGCAAAAGTATCGCATATGCGCCACTTGGGTATAGATTACTTATGCTACGCAGTTCTAGATAGCGTGGTTGGCCGCTATTTTAACGTACTAGAAGACGTAAATGACGCAAGCGAAGAACTAGAAGACCGCTTGCTCAACAAGCCCAGTCATAGTGAGCTACACACAATACACCAACTTAAACATGTGAGTATTGAGCTACGCCGCGCTGTGTGGCCATTGCGCGAGGTGATTAATAGCCTCGCGCGTAACGAAAAAGGCTTTTTTCAGCCTGCCACGATTCCATACCTGCGCGATGTGTACGACCACACCGTGAGTTTTATCGAATCGCTCGAATCTATCCGCGACACTTTAAGTGGCATGATGGATATTTATATGGCTTCGGTGAGCCAACGCGTAAACCTAGAGCTACGCGCCCTCACAGTCGTCGCCATGTTGTTTATGCCTGCCACCTTAATTGCAGGTATTTTTGGTATGAACTTTAACTATATGCCTTGGCTGAAAGAGCATAACGGTTTTTGGTGGGCGCTTTCAATTATGGCGGCCATTGCGTTTATCATGATTCTAATTTTTTGGCGCAGGCAGTGGTTAAGTAGTAAGTAAAGTTTAAGCATTAAAAAATTACAAAATTTACTCGATTAAAACTACATATCAGTATTCCAGTGAAAGAGTCCGCATAAAATATATCAAAAAGACAGTTGATCGTTTCATCGAAAATGACATTAAGCTAACGCGTACTATGGGGGACAAAGTGGTCATTAAAGTTTTAATATTTCTTGCAGAATTCACGATATCAATCAGCACCCACTACTCTATTCCTACCTGTGTTTTTTGCACTATATAACGCAACGTCCGCCCTTGATATAAGTTCTTCTACAGATTCTCCCCATTTTTTTTCCGCAACTCCAGCACTGAATGTTATCAAAACTTTCTCGGAGTTGTGCAAAAAGAAATTTTTTGTCAAAGCCCTTTGAACACCGTTTATCACTCTGATTGCATCCTCTTGATTTGAACCAGGCAAGAGTATCAAAAACTCTTCACCTCCGTATCTTGCGAGAACGTCAGTTTTACGCAAGACATTTCTTACAACTGTAGCCAAATGGGCAATCGCAGAATCACCTACAACATGACCTAATTTATCATTAATTTTTTTAAAATGATCTACATCAATCATAGCTAAAGACAAGTTAGTATTATGTTTTTCTGATCTTCTAAATTCTAGCTTTATTACCTCATCCATTCCACGTCGGTTTAGGGCACCGGTTAGGAAGTCTTGGTGTGCTTCTTTATTAATAGCTTCAAGTTTGGTGGTAAGCTCATTTATCTTATTTTCAGCATCTCTAACTTTTATTTGTGATTCAGAAAATGCCTCAAAAGACGATTTAGCAGTTACGCCCATAATATTTATATCCAACGATAATGAGGTTAAAATCTCACTAAGTTGATTAATATCATCTGAGATGGCTATTTTCTCTTTATGTTTTGAGATTTTATTATTGTAATTTTCAGTGTTTTGTGTAACGTCATCCAGCTCTTTTACAAACGTGCTCATCATGTCGTTTAGCGCCGACTTTGCCTCTAAAAGAACAGGTGTGATTTTTGATTGTTTTGTCAGAATATCATTTAATACAAATTCTGCAGTTAGTATATTTTCTAAGCACAAAGGCTTTGAAATAACATCATCAACAATATCAATTTGGCTCTGCAACCACGTGTCTTTTGATGGTATGTCTCTTAAATTTAATAACAACAATTTAATAACTTTGATTAAAGCTTCATAGATATGGTTTTGTTTATCGGCATACATTTCAGAGCGAATCAAAGCTTTGCTTAAGGCGATTTTTAAATCAAATATGTCTTCTAGGGTTTTAGCCCCGTAAGTTTTTTCAACAATAGAATTTAGTCTATTTGAAGCATCTTGGTTATCAACAATTTGAGGTGAAACTGAGAATTTAAGAGCTTGAATTAACATCTCTCTCCATATTTCTATTTCCAAGAGTTTGTTTTTTCTATCTGCGGGAATTTCTGGATGAAAATTATCGAAAATGATCCCATTCTTGATTTGACCAATATCGTCCCATGAGGTGATAAAATTAATTAGTCTTTTTTGAAAAACTGAATTATTTTCTATTTGTATGCTGCACAAACGATCTATCTGACTTATTTTTTCATCAAGAGTAATATCAACGTGTGTTTTTTCGATTTGTTTTACTAATTTTTTTATGAATTTTTGCAACCAAAATTCTTGTGTTTCATCAGTTTTAGTTGTTATTAGTTTTTCGATATGAGTTTCTAACGTTTTTGTTTCTTTATTTTTCAGGCTATTTAAAACCAAGTCATTAAAAGAACTGTAATAGGTGCTATCTTTACTGAGATTTGACAAGACTTTTGTAAAGGCATTGTTTAGAATTTCGGGTCGTGAACTGTTATCCTCACCGGAAATCTCATAATAAACTTGCTGATAATTTTCTGGTGTTGGTGCAAGTTTGAGTTTTGATAATTGTATTAATGTCTGCCTTGCATACTCTTTAGATTTTATCACTTTAATCCTTAAGCCATTGAATTAACATGATTAATTAAATTTTTTAATAAGAGCTGAACACTTCTTTAATTGATTTGCAAAATCAATTAAACATAACGTGTTTCTTTATTAACTTGATACATTTATCAATCATAAGCTATTAGTAATTTTGTGTTTGAGCTTAATTTATAGATTGCTGAAACCCTTGGGC
Organism: Methylotenera sp.; assembly: GCA_027487055.1. GTDB lineage: Bacteria > Pseudomonadota > Gammaproteobacteria > Burkholderiales > Methylophilaceae > Methylotenera_A. The sequence continues at coordinate 6,786 of JAIYEJ010000205.1, forward strand.
TTATGCATTTTACAACTTAAAAACTAGGCCGGTAAAATAACTGCATCAATGACATGAATGACACCATTCGTGCATTCAATATCGGTTTTTGTTACATTTGTTGAACCGTTTAGCTTTATGCCACCAATCGTACTAAAGGCTATTTCAGCGCCATTAATGGTTTTTGTGCTTTTACCGTATACGCCTATTACATCTGAAGCCATAACTTTTCCCACAACAACGTGATATGAAAGGATATATGTAAGGATTGGCTTTGATTTTGGAATATCTGCTAGTAAAGCCTCAACAGTTCCAGCAGGTAATTTGGCAAAAGCTTCATCTGTTGGTGCAAACACAGTATATGGACCCTTACCTTTCAATGTATCAACTAAACCAGCTGCCGTTACTGCTGCTACTAAAGTGTTAAATTTACCTGCCGCAACAGCGGTATCAATAATATCGTGAATATTATTCCTATCGAAAATTTGAATTAAAAAGTATCTTTGCAGTTAATAAATTAAACAACCAGCAAC
>JAIYEJ010000171.1 GCA_027487055.1 Methylotenera sp.
CTCCTGGCAGTCGCGAAGATGATGTTGGCATTCATGAGTCGCAAACGTATATAAACACCTTAATTGCGCGTGAAATAGCCAGCGGCATTCCTGCGAAGCGTATTGTAATTGCTGGATTTTCACAAGGCGGCGCAATCGCGCTACATACAGCGCTACGTTACAATCAAGCATTGGCGGGGGTGATGGCACTATCAACTTATTTACCGTTAAAACTCTCGTTAGAAAAAGAAAAAACGCCAGAGAATCAATTCACGCCAATTTTTATGGCTCATGGCACATTTGACAATGTCATTAGCTTAAGTACATGCCGCTTGAGTTACGCCACATTACAAGCACAACAATACAAAATTCACTGGCATGAATATCCAATGGCACATTCAGTCAATGAGGAAGAAATTGCAGATATTCGAGATTTTTTACTTAAAACCCTCCCTTAATTGGGCTTTAGCAATAAAAAATTCTCCAGATTATCGAGTTAATGCAAATAATCCTCAAATAAGCTTCAGTTTTGTTAAAATCTTATTTAACTTGATAAAACTATAATATGACTGCCCAATCTCAAAAAGAATCATTACCTAACTTTGAAACCGCTATTTCTGAACTAGAAAGTATTGTGAATCAAATGGAAACAGGTAATTTACCTCTTGAAGCCTCGCTAAATGCCTATATGCGTGGCGCAGAACTATTACAAATTTGTCAAAAATCTCTTACCGATGCAGAACAACAAGTGCGACTGTTGAACGATGCAAACAATTTGATGGTTTTTCAGGCTAGCAATAAACAAGGCCAATAAACAACGCTTAATGAATAGTGCAAAATAAATTTACTCCATGATAGAAACCATCGACAATACAAAAGAATTCAAAACTTGGTCTGGCGATATGCAAACGCGCATAGAAGACGTACTGAATGCACATTTGCCAGATACAAAAATTTCACCTATGCGCTTACACGAAGCCATGCGCTATTCCACATTGGGCGGTGGCAAACGTGTGCGGGCCCTGCTGGCCTATGCCACAGGTGAGTTTTGTGGCGCAGAACAAGAAAAGATTGACACCCCAGCCGCCGCTGTAGAAATGATACACGCTTACTCTCTTGTGCACGATGACCTTCCTTGTATGGATGATGATGATTTGCGTCGTGGCAAACCCACCACGCACAAACAATATGGCGATGCCATGGCGCTGTTGGTGGGTGATGCACTACAAAGTTTGGCCTTTCAGATTATTTCGCAAGATAAGCTCATTAAAAATGCAACGCAAAAATTACAAATGTTGCATATTTTAGCGCTTGCAAGTGGCTCTCGCGGTATGGCAGGCGGCCAAGCGATTGATATTGAAAGCATAGGCATTCCATTGACCCGAGCCGAATTAGAACACATGCATATACAAAAAACGGGTGCTTTAATTCGAGCATCAGCGTTACTAGGCGCATACAGCACAGATCATCTTGAGCAAGATAAAATTGAAGCGATAGACCATTTTGCAAAATCAATCGGTCTTGCGTTTCAGGTGGTTGATGATATTTTAGACTCAGAAGCGGATACACAAACACTGGGCAAAACAGCTGGCAAAGACCAACTAAATAACAAATCGACTTATGTAACCATTCTTGGCTTATCAGCTGCAAAACAGCTTGCTAGTGAGCTTCATGCTAACGCAATGGCAGCTTTATCTTTTTATGGGCAAGAGGCTGATTTATTGCGCTATTTGGCTAACTTTATTACACATCGCAGTTCATAGACGGCTCTTAATATGTCGCTTTTAAAAGCTATTCAATCCCCTGCAGACTTGCGTAAACTCAGCCGTGATGAACTCGCTATTGTAGCCGCAGAAATACGGAAATTTTTAGTTGAAAGCGTGTCTAAAACTGGTGGTCATTTAGCCTCTAATTTAGGTGTGGTTGAACTCACCATTGCATTGCATTATGTTTTTAACACGCCTGATGACAGATTGGTTTGGGATGTAGGACATCAAACTTATCCACATAAAATATTAACTGGCAGACGTGATGCATTTAATAATTTACGCAAGCCAAATGGCATTGCTGGCTTTCCTAGGCGTTGCGAAAGTGAATACGACACCTTTGGCACAGGGCACTCTAGCACATCTATTTCAGCGGCGCTTGGTATGGCGATTGCAGCGCAACAAGCAGGATTAGATCGACGTAGTGTTGCGATTATTGGTGATGGCGCAATGACGGCTGGCATGGCGTTTGAGGCGCTGAATAATGCGGGCGATATGGATGCCAATCTGCTCGTGATTCTTAACGACAATGACATGAGTATTTCTAAAAATGTCGGCGCATTAAACAATTATCTTGCAAGATTATTGTCTGGTCGCTTTTACGATAGCGTCCGTCGTACCGGTAAACAGATTCTTGAAGGCGTACCGCCAGTCAAAGAGTTTGCCAAACGCGCAGAAGAGCATGCAAAAGGTATGGTAACACCAGGTACTTTATTCGAAGAATTTGGCTTTAATTATATTGGCCCGATTGATGGTCACGATTTACCTGCCTTGCTTGATACCTTAGGCAATATTCGCGAACTAAAAGGCATGCAGTTTTTACATATCGTCACCCAAAAAGGTAAAGGATTTGAACCCGCCGAACACGACCCCAATAAATATCATGGCGTGAGCAAGTTCGACCCAACCAACGGTCTTTCACATGCAGCATCAAGCACTAAAACATATACGCAGGTATTTAACGACTGGTTAGTGGATATGGCCGATGTCGATGAAAAGCTTGTTGGTATTACGCCAGCGATGTGTGATGGATCTGGCTTAAATGATTTTTGTGCAAAATATCCGAATCGTTATTTTGATGTTGGCATCGCCGAGCAACATGCGCTGACCTTTGCTGCTGGTATGGCTTGCGATGGTCTTAAACCAGTGGTTGCAATTTACTCCACCTTTTTGCAACGCGCATACGATCAACTGATTCACGATGTTGCGCTGCAAAATTTAGATGTGTTATTTGCTATTGATCGCGCTGGTCTTGTTGGTGCAGATGGTCCAACTCATGCTGGCAGTTTTGATTTAAGTTATTTGCGTTGTATTCCGAATATTGTGATTATGGCACCAAGCGACGAAAACGAATGTCGTCAAATGCTAACAACAGGTTACCAATACAAAGGTGTTGCTGCGGTTCGTTACCCGCGCGGTGCAGGCACTGGCGCAGCGATTGATGTTTCCCTAAATACTTTGCCGATTGGTAAAGGTGAAGTCAAGTGCAAAACAACGATTAAAAAAGGTAAAAAAGTCGCCATTTTAGCTTTTGGTAGCATGTTAAAGCCTGCTCTAGAAGCCGCTCATGAGTTGGGTTGCAGCGTTACTAACATGCGCTTTATTAAACCCTTGGATATTGATTTAATTCAAACACTTGCCACAACACACGATTTAATCGTCACGATCGAAGAAAATGCATTGATGGGCGGCGCCGGCGCTGCCGTGCTTGAGGCCATGCAATCAATGCACTTAACGAATCCGACCCTTTGCCTTGGTTTACCAGATACTTTTATAGAACATGGTGTCCATGAAACTATGTTGGCAGATTGCGGTCTTGATAGTGCTGGAATTATTAATAAAATCAAATCAAAGTTAGAAAAAATATAATTGGAACACTTGATTTAGGCGAATAGAGCCTAATATTCAATGTATATCTCTATTTACAGGCACGCACAACAGCGTAAACTAATACATTAACGCTGAGCTTGCCAATGATGAAAGCGCCCACATGAATCAACCTACATTACCAGATCACGCAAAAAGTCCGATTGAGGACACGCAAAACATGCCAGATGTTCGCCATTTGGATATCAACAAAGTAGGCATTAAATCGATACGCCACCCAGTAATTGTAAAAGACAAAAGTGGCGGCGAACAAAGCACAGTCGCGATGTTTGATATGTATGTGCATCTGCCACATAACTTTAAAGGCACGCATATGTCGCGCTTTGTTGAGATTCTCAACATGAACGAATATGCCATTTCAATTGAATCTTTCGAGATGATATTGCGCGAGATGGTTAAGCGCTTAGAAGCCGATTCTGGCTATGTAGAAATGCGTTTCCCCTATTTTGTGAATAAATCGGCACCAGTGTCTGGCGTAAAAAGCTTACTCGATTACGATGTAACCTTTATTGGTGAAATTAAACACGGCAAACTCGATATTACCGTCAAAGTGCTGGTCCCCGTGACCAGCCTTTGCCCTTGCAGCAAAAAAATATCAGATTATGGCGCGCATAATCAGCGTAGTCATGTCACGGTGAGTGCGCTCATTAATGACTTTATTTGGATTGAAGACATAATTGATTTGGTTGA
>JAIYEJ010000357.1 GCA_027487055.1 Methylotenera sp.
ACGCTTTTCTTCTCGAGACCCTAAGCCAGCATCTAAATCTGTTCCTGCTTTTAAATATTCACTTGGTTTAACAAGCTTTCTTAATACAGGCTCATCGTCAGTAGTGGTGAGTGTTAACTCAATATTAGGATAAGCTTGTGCAAATCGCGCATTATTCAACAATATGCTACTAAATTTAATGACATTTTGATGGTTTTCATCTTCTTGCATGTCAGAGTCATCGATTGTGAGCAAATCTAAATTTTTAGGGAGTGGAATTTCACATTGCAACGCACGACAAGCTTTCACTAAATATGTTTTATATTGTGGGTACTCCGCAGCAATTTGTATTCGCTTAGCGTATATGGTTTGCAAACCAGCCAATAAAGCTAATAACACGCTTAGTGAAATTAGCAAATAATTCACTTTGGTTTTAGGTTTTTTGAGCTTTTCTTTACCTGTTAAATCTTCGATTGAAATGGGCGAGCTGATTTGATTTGTATCGTATGCATCTGTTAAGTGAGGTGATTTGCTACCTATGAAAAGGGTATCTTCAGTTTCTGCAGCCATAATCGGAAAATCTGCACTTGTGTCAGCATGATCAGATGTTAAGTCTTGTAAATCTGGGACACCTTCCAACACGACATTTAATTTTTCCTCAATACGTTTTTCGTCTAAGACTTGCGTTTCATCAGGTTCAGCAAGTATATCTTCAAGGCTGGCGTTGTATTCCTCGGGGCTATTAATATCATCTGAAACTTCGGTAAGTCTATTTTTAGCATTAAATATTTGCTCACAATTACCACATTGTACTTTGCCACGACTCGCCTTAAGATGCTCATTATTAAGCAAAAATTGCGTCCCACAGGCAGGGCAAGAGGTGATGTAATTCATCGTTTAGACCCTGTTAATAAAACCCAAGCATCCTTTTTTGTGGGGGTGTCCATATTAAACCATTCACTATAACGAGCAATCAATGCATCTGTTTGCGCATCTAATATACCTGATAATGCCAATTTACCACCAACATTGCAATACTTTGCTAATGCAGGGGCCAAGACCATTAGCGCACTAGATAAAATATTAGCTACCACTACATCAAAAGTTTGTTGGGTAAACGTGTTTGCATCATAAAAATTGATATCTACATTATTTTGTAACGCATTATAGTTGCTAGACACAATCGCTTGAGAATCAATATCTACGCCAACTACAACTTCTGCGCCTAATTTTTTAGCAGCAATCGCTAAAATGCCAGAGCCGCAACCATAATCTAACACATTGTTTAAATTTTGTTGTTGGGTGAGCCACTCCAAGCATAAACTTGTTGTCGGGTGACTGCCCGTACCAAAAGCCAAGCCAGGATCCAAAATAATATTAATTGCATCATGATTTGGCGCATTGTGCCAAGTGGGGACTATCCATAACTTTTCGGTAATTTTAATTGGGTCAAATTGCTCTTGGGTAGCACGCACCCAGTCTTGGTCAGCAATTGTTTCTGTATGATATTGAAGAATACTCGTATTAAAAGTTTTAATCTCTTTTTGTAGTCGAGACATAATATCAGCTACATTTGCATCATGTTCAAACATTGCTGTGACAATATTTTCTTGCCAGATGCCTGGTGGTGGATCACCAGGTTCACCAAAAATTGCTTGTTCGGCCTGCGTTTCTGCGTTTGCATCTTCAATACTTGCTGAAAGCGCACCAATTTCCATTAATGCATCGCTAATTGTCTCTGCATTATGTTCATTCGCATTTATTTTAAGTAACAGCCAAGCCACAGAATCAATATTGCCTACTTATGGCCCATACCGAGTTTTTGTTCCAAATAGTGAATACTTGTGCCACCTTGATGAAAAGCGGCATCTGCCATTAAATCAGCATGTAATGGAATATTTGTTTTAATGCCATCAACCAACATTTCTGATAATGCAATACGCATGCGGGCAATTGCTTGATCACGTGTCGCACCATAAGTAATGAGTTTGCCTATCATAGAGTCATAATTCGATGGCACTGTATAGCCAGAATAAGCATGCGTATCAATACGTACGCCGGGGCCTCCAGGCATGTGCAAAGTAGTTATGCGACCTGGTGAAGGTACAAAGTTATAAGGATCTTCCGCATTAATTCGGCACTCAACTGCATGACCACGCAGTTCAATATCGCGTTGACGGAATTTTAACTTCTCACCTTGAGCCACAAAGATTTGTTGCTGCACCAAATCCAAGCCAGTTATCATCTCTGTAACGGTGTGCTCAACTTGTAAACGGGTGTTCATTTCAATAAAGTAAAACTCACCGTTTTCGTACAAAAATTCAAATGTACCAGCACCACGGTACCTAATTTTTCGGCAAGCTTCTGCACAACGCTCACCAATCTTTGCCCGCAATCTTGGGTTAAGTAAGGGTGCGGGCGCTTCTTCAATAATTTTTTGATGGCGACGTTGCATAGAGCAATCACGATCACCTAAATACACAGCATTACCATGTTGATCTGCTAATACTTGAATTTCGATATGGCGTGGAGTTTCTAAAAACTTTTCCATATAAACCATGGGGTTGCCAAACGCAGCTTGCGCCTCTGCTTTGGTCATGGTTACTGCATTAATCAATGCGGCTTCAGTATGAACAACTCGCATGCCACGTCCACCGCCGCCGCCTGCTGCTTTAATAATGACTGGGTAACCGACTTTTTTTGCAATTTTGATAATCTCGCTTGAGTCCTCTGGCAATGCGCCATCTGAACCAGGCACGCACGGGATACCTGCATTTTTCATCGCATCTTTGGCAGAAACTTTATCGCCCATTAAACGTATCGTTTCAGCACGAGGTCCAATAAATACAAAGCCACTTTGTTCTACACGCTCGGCAAAATCTGCATTTTCAGACAAAAAACCGTAGCCAGGATGAATTGCTTGCGCATCAGTCACCTCCGCTGCACTAATCACAGCTGGGATATTTAAATAACTTAGATTAGAAGGGGCAGGGCCTATGCAGACTGATTCATCAGCCAATTTTACATATTTGGCTTCTTTATCTACTTCTGAATGCACTGCTACTGTTCTAATGCCTAATTCACGGCAGGCACGTTGTACGCGCAAGGCGATTTCGCCACGGTTGGCAATGAGTATTTTTTCAAACATTTGTTAACCAATCACAAATAAGGGTTCGCCATATTCGACGGGCTGACCGTTTTCGACAAGAATTTCTTTAATGACACCTGCAAAATCAGATTCAATCTCGTTCAAGAGTTTCATTGCCTCGATAATACAAAGTGTTTCACCCACCTCAACTTTAGAGCCTACATCAACGAAAGCTTTTGAATCTGGTGAAGAAGAGCGATAAAAAGTACCTACCATAGGCGATTTAACGATGTGTCCCTGAACTGCGGCTGCGACGGGCTCGCTAGTTGCAGGTGCTGCCGTAGCACTACTCGCTAAAGCTGGCGCGGGTGCAGATACGTATTGCGTAACAGGCGCGGCGCTATGCATGAGCGCACGGCTAATGCGCACTTTTTCTTCACCTTCAGTCAATTCAAGTTCAGAAATACCTGATTCTTCGACTAAATCAATAAGTTTTTTAAGTTTACGTAAATCCATAGTGACCCCAAAGATTTTCTATATGAATAAATATATATTTAAGTATGTTTACTTAAATGCTTAGCTACAAAATTAAATGCAGCATAATAACCCTCAGCCCCTAAGCCGCTGATTACGCCCACTGCAATATCACTAAAATAGGAGTGATGCCTAAAACTCTCGCGCGCATATACGTTCGATAAATGCACTTCAATAAATGGTATCTTCACTGCTGAAATAGCATCACGAATTGAAACTGAAGTATGTGTAAATGCTGCGGGATTAATAATAATGAAATCTACTTTATTGGTCGCAAGCGTTTGAATTTTAGCAACCAAATCAGCTTCCGCATTACTTTGAAAGCTTTCTAAAGAAATATGCGCTTCTTGAGCTATCGTTTGCAGATGTTGATCAATATCTGCAAGGGTTAAATTGCCATAATGTTCTGGCTCACGTACGCCAAGCAAGTTAAGGTTTGGCCCATGTAAAACTAAAATTGACTTAGTCGCCACAGAAATTCCCCTCAAAATGCATTATTGTAATAATTTTGCAAATTTCCATAACGTGGAGTTTGCCGAAATTAGTGCATTTTGTCCAGCAGATTAACTGATATTAAGCGAAGTAAAACAGCAAGGAATTCTTAACTATCTGAATGAAAAGAAAATTCTATATTTTAGCGATTATTTGTAAGTAATGTCGCTTCTAATAAGGGTTTGCTGATTCGACCAAAATAAGTTTTGGCTACGCTACCATCTGCGTTAATAATCACAGTGTATGGTAAAACGCCTTTATCGTTACCTAACTTGTTTGCTAAGTCCATACCTTGCATATCAGCGACTAATAACGGGTAACTCACTTTGGTTTCCTTAACAAAATCATTAATAGCGTCTGCATCGTCAACAGCCACGCCTAACACGACGATATTTTTGTTTTTTCCTTCTTCATGCAAGCTTGAAAGTTCAGGCATTTCTTCGCGGCAAGGTTCACACCAAGTCGCCCAAAAATTAAGCACAATGGTTTTACCCTTATATTGACTTAAGGAATGTGGTTGACCTTTTTCATCTGGAAAGGTGGTGACAAACAGCTCTTCTGTGGTTTTACTGCTACTTTGACTATCTTGAAAAAAATATCGAAACCCAAAACCAATCGATGCGAATAGTATTAAAGCAATAATTACAATATTTAATTTTTTCATTATTGTGCAGTCACTTGTTCCAGTATTTTTGTAAATTCCTCGGCATTTTTATAGCCGATGACTTTTGGTTTAATTTCTTTTCCAGCTTTATTGTAAAAAATAATGCCTGGTGGGCCAAACAAATTAAAACGTATTAAAAGTGCTTGGTCATCATCGTTGTTGTCCGTTACATCGGCTTGCAATAAAATAGTATTGGCAAGCGCAGCTTTGACTTTATCATCACTAAAAGTAAATTTTTCCATTTCTTTACAAGCAACACACCAATCTGCATAAAAATCTAGCATCACTGTTTTGCCTTTGGCATTTGCAATCGCACTATCTAACTCTTCGACTGTTTTAATGCGAGTAAAAGGCAAATGCTGTGCGGTATCAGAACCTAAAAGGTTATTAATGGGCCCGCTTACGCTCGCAGGTAGTACAGGCCAAATAATATAAGCTGCCATTGCAATCATGAGCACACCAAAAAAGTTGCGAACGACCGTCATCCAACCACCTGCTTTTGGTAGCAGACTACCTGCTGATGCACCAATAAGCAATAATGGCACACCCATACCAATTGCCAACGCAAATAAACCAGCGCCGCCCATCAGCACATTTTGTGTTTGGCTAATATACACAAGTGCACCCGCCAAAGGCGCTGCCACGCACGGGCTGACAATCAGGGCGGAAATGACGCCCATCACAGACACGCCAAAAAATTCGCCACCTTTTAGTTTATTGCTAAAACTTAAAATACCATTTTCGATAAATGCTGGTAGTTTAAGCTCATAAAAACCAAACATAGAAAACGCCAAAGTAACAAATAATAATGCGGTTAAAGTCAATACCCACGGGCTTTGTAAGCTCTGCGAAATTAAACTACCAGATAAGCCTGCAGCCACGCCAGCCAATGTGTAACTTAGCGCCATGCCTAAAACGTAAGCGACTGATAAGCCAAAAGCATGTAATTTTGTTGGCTTAGCTTGCTTTGCTTGGCTACCCACAATAATGCTTGATAAAATAGGAATCATCGGCAATACGCATGGCGTAAAAGATAGCAATAAGCCTGCAATAAAAAAGCCTGTAATCACCAGCCACAAATTACCGCTTTTGAGCGCAATAGTCGTTTTGTCATCATTTAAATTATCATTATTATTTACCGAGGCCGAAAAAGCAGGACTGGAAGCCGCACTAGCATTGGCATCTGGTGATGCACTATTGATGTTGATATTAAAAGCTTTGGTTTGTGGTGCATAACATAAGCCTTTTTCGCTACAGCCTTGGTAACGCGCGTTAATGGCGACATCGCCTTTTGCACTGTCTATTGGAATTTCAGCCGTAAAGTCGTGGTGATAGACTTCTTGTTGGCCAAAGTTTGGGTCGTTTTTAACATCTCCTGCTGGCAAGTTTGCCACGAGAACTTTGCCAGCGGCATCTTTAAAGCTAATACGCTCTTTGTATAAATAATATCCTGGCTCAACTTTAAAAATTGCGCTTAAGTGTTGCGCATCTTTCTGGACAATTTCTAGCTTAAATGCAACATCTGGTGATAAAAATTCTTGCTCTGTAATTTCTTCGGTAAATAGCCCAACACCTTTGCTAGAATCTTCTGCATGCAACGTTTGCAAGTGTAAACTTGTCAATATTATGCAGATAAAAAGGTTTAAAATATGCTTCATAAAAATGATTTATTGCCCAAATTTAGTTGTAATTATTACTTAAGCCCCAATTGATAGAGAATAGATGTTCAATAGAGTTCACCTTGAAGATAGTTTATCTAGAAAGATTTAAGTAATGCGTTTTTTAATCGTGTTAATTTTACTCGCTTTTCCATTTGCCGAGATATTTATGCTAGTAGAACTTGCAAATCGCTACGGTTTTTGGCTGCTTGTGTACTTAGTCGTCATTGGTTATCTGGGCTTACAATTGATTCGCGGCGAGAAACTTATGATGTCTGCTAAAATGATGCAAAGTCTATCTGCAGGCGGCAACCCAGTTAAAACCATGCTAGGCAGTGCGCGCAATATGATCGCGGGCTTGCTGTTATTGATTCCTGGGGTGATTACTGATGTGATTGCCGCTATTTTATTGTTAATTCCTTTTGGTAAACCAAATGCTGATGCGAATGCTAGTCAACAATATCAACAGTCGTCCAACTACACGCGAGCGGCAAATGATGATGTGATTGAAGGCGAGTTTACCGAGGTTAAAGAAGAAAATGATCGATTAAAATGAATAAAGTCACGATTAAAAATAGCGGACACACATTTGATGTTCGACCCAGCCAAACTGTTTTACAAGCCGCTATTGATGCGGGCATCAATATTCCTTATGGGTGCAGAAACGGTGCTTGTGGTAGCTGCAAAGCCAAACTTATCAGTGGCAAAGTGATGCATACCGATTACCAAAGCAGTGCGATGAGTGATGCAGAATTAGCAGCTGGCAACACTTTATTGTGTTGTGCAATGGCGCTTGAGGATTTGACCATTTCATGTCGCGAAGTAGGAGGTTTAAGCGGTATTAAACCGCGTATTTTACCTGCCCGTGTTGCAAAAAAAGAACAGCTTGCCCATGACGTTATCGCCTTGCACCTTCAATTGCCCGCGAGTGAGCGCTTACAATTTTTGGCGGGACAATACATTGAATTTATTTTAAAAGATGGCCAGCGCCGTTCGTTTTCGATTGCGAATGCACCGCACGATAGTGATTTTATTCAAGTACATTTGCGCATTATTGCCAATGGCGTATTTACCAATTATGTCGCCAATGACTTGCAAGAAAAAGCCATCATGCGTTTAGAAGCACCCATGGGCAGTTTTTTCTTACGCGAAGATTCTGATAAGCCGATTATTTTTTTGGCAACTGGCACAGGCATCGCGCCCATCAAAGGCATTATCGAACACATGTTACACAATAATATCAAGCGTGAAATTGCTTTGTATTTTGGTGCGCGTCACTTAGAAGATTTGTATTTAAATGATTTATGTGAAAAATGGGCGGCGTTTACCCCTCATTTAAGTTATACACCGGTGCTTTCAAAACCTCAAACCAGTGACAATTGGCAAGGTAAAACAGGTTATGTGCAAAATTTAGTATTGGAAGATATTCCAGATTTAAGTGGCTACCAGGTCTATGCTTGTGGCTCACCCAATATGATTAATGATGCGCGTGCGCTTTTTATGAAGAACGGCTTGCCAGAAGAAGAGTTTTTTAGCGATGCGTTTACGTTTGCATCACCAGTGCAAATTTAATGTAGCGCTAATGACAGAGCAATTTAAACATGGCTTCGTCGCCTGCAGAATCAGCAATTCGGATACTTAACCCCAAATCAAGGTTCAACTCTACAATTCTGGCATGATTCACATAAATAGTGACTTCTTTGAGCCAGCTCGCATCTCCAGCTAAATCGAGTAAGTGGCGCATGGCCTCACTGCTAGTCACCACAATTGCATGCAGTTGTTTGTTTTGCCAAGCTTCTGCAAGTAAATTGGTATTCGTTTGCGGGTTAATGCGTTGGTAGCATTCTGCAAACGTCACTTCAGCGCCACGTGTTTTAAGGGTTTCTGCCAACACTTCACGCCCGCCAACTCCACGCACAATCATGACTTTTTTATTTTTCATATCAAACATTTCTGGCAAAGCTAGTAAAGACTCACTATCAAACCTATTGCTGGGGATTAAGACTTCTTTTGCACCAAACTGTTTGAGTTCTTGTGCGGTGACAGGGCCAATCGCAGCAAATTTCAAATGGCTAGGTATCCCAGATTTAACCATCTGAGGCATGCCATTTTGTACCGCATTGCTACTAATAAAAATGACCCAATCATAAGGCGCTAAATCACTTATCACATGCTCAAATAGACTGTAATCATTTAAAGGCACTATCTCTATCAGCGGGAAAGGGATCACCGTGCCGCCAGCGTTAGAAATTAACTGACTAAGTTTTTTGGCTTGGTCGACAGGCCGAGTAATTGCAACGCCAATGTTGGCGAGCGGTTGGGCCATTACTTAACGCCATCCAATGTGGCTAAAATCGCGTTTGCGCCCATGCCCACCAATTTATCGGCTAACTGCTTGCCAAGTTTTTCAGCAAGCTGTGCATGGCCAGTGACGGTTTCACGCACCATTTGTTTACCATCAACGCTCGCCACAAAGCCTGTGATGCTAATGATATCAGCTTGCATGGTGGCGTAAGCGCCTAAAGGCACCGTACAACTACCCGCCAAAGCACGGCTAAAACCACGTTCTGCTTCCACACAAAGTTGTGTATTTTGGTGGTTAAGTGGTGCCAAAATATCAATTAAATCAGTGCGACTTGCTTTAATTTCGATGCCCAATGCACCTTGCCCAACCGCCGGGATACTATCAGTGGGGGTAATAAAATTGCGAATGCGATTACCTAGTTCTAATCGGATTAAGCCAGCTGCAGCCAAAATAATGGCGGCATATTGACCTTCATCTAGTTTGCGTAAGCGTGTTTGTACGTTACCACGTAATGATTCAATTTTTAGATGTGGATGACGCGCCTGAATTTGGCTTTGGCGACGCAAACTTGAAGTACCGACTATGCTGCCGTTTGGCAAGTCTGCTAGTGAATCAAAGTGATTAGACACAAATGCATCGCGCGGATCCTCTCTATCACCTGTCGCTACGAGCATGAAACCTGCTGGTAAATTCATTGGTACATCTTTCATGCTATGCACGGCCAAATCGGCACTACCGTTTTCTAGCGCTGTTTCCAACTCTTTCACAAATAAGCCTTTGCCGCCAATGCGTGCAAGTGGTGAATCTAAAATTTGGTCACCTGTAGTGGTCATGCCTAATATTTGCACATCACATTTAGGGTATAGTGATTGCAAACGTGCTTGAATATGCTTGGCTTGCCACATGGCCAGCGCACTTTCGCGCGAGGCAATCACAAGTTTATCTGGGCTAGGTAATTTAGATGCGATTTTCATATAAATAGAATTTTAACACGCCTTTAAGTGAACAAAGTGTTAGCAAATATGTGCTTTTTTAAGTTAAGCTTATAGTTAAGGGTGGCTATTAACATAATTAAAAATAATTAATTTTTGGGTTAACAGATTGTTTTAGCTCAGTTTTTAAGGAGAAATGTATGCAATATCAAATCGATATTTTTATGGCTTCAATCAATCAATTTTGGTTACAGCTTGTCAATTTTGTTCCTAAGTTATTAGCGGTTATTGTGATTTTATTTGTGGGTTGGCTGGTAGCAAAACTCGTCAGAGCATCCTTGAAACGACTTTTGATAGTGACGCAGTTTGATAAATTTGCGCAAAAGTCTGGGCTAGAAGCATTTATGAATAGTGGAAATTACAATCTCACCTTGAGTGGCATCATAAGCCAAGTCGTGTATTGGTTAGTGATTTTATTGTTTGTAATTACTGGTGCAAATGCCCTTGAAT
>JAIYEJ010000192.1 GCA_027487055.1 Methylotenera sp.
ATTCAAGTCATGTTTATCAGCATTTTTGGCTTTGCAGGGGTGTTAATTGCCTTTAGCCTTTTGTGGCAACCAAGCACGCGCTTTTCTGGCGTTGAACTTTTAATGTCTCGATACTTATTAAGTGTTGGTATGCCGTTTGAAAAATGGGTGAAAAATATTGCGATTTTAGGTGAGGTTGAAACTACACCCAATGGATTTGTACAAGCTGCAATGGCAGAAATGACACAACTACCTTGGGTTTCTGGTGTAAGTTGGCAAGCCGACGCAACAGAAGGTAAATTAGGCGATTTATCTAATCATGTGACCCAGTTTAACTTTAAAGATTTTCATATGACTCTAAATACCCGCTGGCAGATTTCGCCAGCGTTGTATGTGCACGTAAAGTTACTCACCCAGATTATGGGGGAGTTTTACGAAGCCAAAAGGCGCGAGGAAACTTTACGTCAAAACACCTATATGCAAGCGCTTTATGAGACAGGCAGCCGCTTAACGCATGATATTAAAAATATTTTGCAATCGGTTGGCACATTAGTTTCCGCCGCAGAACAAACGCATGACAAAGATGACGAGGCCTTATTACAACTCATCCGCAAGCAATTGCCCGTGCTTAATCAGCGCATTGCTGCCACGCTAGATAAACTTAAAGCACCTAGCGAAGATAAAAAACGATTAGAAAAAATGTCTGCTTGGTGGAAAAGCTTACAATCACGCCATAATCGTGATGATATTGAATTTATTTCTGACAAATTGCCAACACAAGACATTAATGCCGAAGTATTGGATAGTGTAATTGAAAACTTACTAAATAACGCTATAGAAAAATCTAAGCATCAACGCGATACGACAATTAGCATCAAAATGCACAGCGATGCTGAAAATCGTTTTTATATTGATGTCACAGATACAGGCAAGGCCATGGATGCTCAAATTGCAAACGACTTATTTAAAAAGCATATTGCATCACCAAACGGTTTGGGTGTTGGCTTATTTCATGCGGCACAAGATTGCAAACAAGCAGGTTATGAATTAAGTTTAGCAAACAATGTAAATGGCGCTGTACGCTTTCGAGTGAACTTAACACCCAACTGATTTGACAGCCAGTTTAGCTTAGTTTTTTAACGTAAGCCCTGCACGTAATCAGATACAGATTGAATTTCTGCATCAGTCATTTTTGCAGCAATCGTCATCATCATGGGCGCATTCGCTCGTTCGCCAGATCGAAATGCTTTCATCTGCGTTAAAGTGTAATCTGCATGTTGGGCACTTAAGCGTGGAAACTGTTTAATAATACCTGCCCCATTAGCGCCATGACAAGAGGCACAAGCAGGTACGCCACTTGCAGCGTTACCTGCGCGATAAATCTTTTCACCTAGCGAGCCAGTACCATTTGTTTTTGCTTTTGATAAAGTAATTTTTTGTGCCGCATAATAGTCTGCCAAATTTTTCATGTCATCTGGCGTTAAGTTTGCAACCATGCCTGCCATTACTGCATTTGCACGCTTGCCTTCTTTAAAATTAGTCAGCTGTTTTAGCAGATATTCAGGTAGTTGACCCGCTAATTTAGGGTTTTGTGACACAGCGCTATTTCCATCTACGCCATGGCAAGCAGCACAAACTGTTTGCACTATTTTCTCTGTTGCATTTGTTTCATCGGCTGCTATTACAGGCAATGTTGATAAACTTAACAGGCCTAAAACGAGTGTATTTAATTGCTTAACCATTATTATGCTTTCTTAACCATTTAATTAGACGATTATCTTATCAAAATTCAATTGTTCGTGATACATTAAAGCACAAGATACATGCCACCATTATGTTAATTTAAGAGAGTAATATGCCTTTGTTTCAAAATGCAGCTTTTCATATTTCTGCACACCATTTGCGCGATTTGCCGCCAGCGAGTGGTATTGAGGTTGCATTTGCAGGCCGCTCTAACGCTGGTAAATCGAGCGCGCTAAACACACTAGCGAATCATAATCGCTTAGCGTTTGTGAGTAAGCAACCTGGCCGCACACAACTTATAAACTTTTTTACGCTTGGCAACGATCGCCACTTGGTTGATTTACCAGGTTATGGCTACGCAAAAGTACCAGAAAGTATGCGCGCACATTGGCAAAGCGTGCTTTCGCGCTATTTATCTGAACGGACAAGCTTGAAAGGCTTAGTGCTCGTCATGGATAGTCGCCACCCTCTACAACCACTAGACCGCCAAATGTTAGATTGGTTTTGTCCAACTGAAAAACCTGTGCATGTTTTACTGACAAAGTCTGATAAATTATCGCGCGGTGAGGCGGGCTTAACCTTAGCAAAAACACGCAAAGAACTGATTGAGGTTTGGGGCGAGCGCTGTACAGTACAATTATTTTCAAGCTCAAAAAAACAAGGCGTGGAAGAAGCAGAAAAAATAATTGGTGCTTGGTTATTTGCGGATAAAAATGATATCCCTAACCCCGTGACCTAACTTAATACCGCGGTTTTCGAACTTAGTGAGTGGGCGATAGATTGGTTTTACTGCAAAATCTTGTGCTGTGTTTTTTAAATCAGTTTCGCCGTTAAGTACTTCCAATACCCATTCTGCATATTCTTGCCAATCGGTAGCCACATGCAAATAGCCGCCAACTTTTAATTTAGTGCATAGCAGTTTTACAAATTCAGCTTGAATCAAACGGCGTTTATGATGGCGCTTCTTATGCCACGGGTCGGGGAAGAAAATGTGCACGCCATCTAAACTTTGGTCTGGCAACATGTTTTGCAAAACTTCGACTGCATCATGCTGAATAATTCGCACGTTAGTAAGCGCTGACTCTTCTATTAACTTAAGCAGCCCACCAACGCCAGGGGTGTGTACTTCCACGGCAATAAAATCACAATCAGGTAAAGTTTGGGCAATTTTGGCAGTTGCATCGCCCATACCAAAGCCGATTTCAAGGATTTTTTTACTGTCTTTTCTATCAAACAACACATCCAAGTCAATGCTCTGAGAGGCATATTCCACACCATGTTTGGGCCAACCTGCTTCAAGCGCGCGCTCTTGGCCTTTCGTCAAGCGCCCTTGGCGCAATACAAAACTACGTATTCTTCTTTGGGTTAAATCATCATTATTTTCTGTCATAGCGATATTATACGCTAAAGCCCCTCGCCCACTTGTGGTAGAGGGGGGATTAGGGACAGAAGATTCATACCAAGCCGTTTTAGAGCATATACGATTTATCGCCTTGG
>JAIYEJ010000246.1 GCA_027487055.1 Methylotenera sp.
CAACGCATAATGCCGCCAAAAATATTCACTAAAATTGCCTTTACATTTTTATCAGCTAAAATAATTTTAAAGGCTTTGGTAACTGTTTCAGCTGTGGCACCGCCACCCACGTCTAAAAAGTTAGCGGGCATGCCACCGTGTAATTTAATTAAATCCATGGTCGCCATGGCTAAACCCGCGCCATTGACCATGCAACCAATATTGCCATTAAGCGCAATGTAGTTCAGCCCAGAATGATGTGCTTCCGCCTCTTTAGCATCATCTTGCGACCAGTCGCGCAACTCTGCTAAAGTTTTTTGGCGATATAGCGCGTTGTCGTCCACCGTCATTTTGCAATCTAATGCAACCAGTTTGCCTTCTGTGGTCACAATTAGCGGATTAATCTCAAGTAGCGCTAAATCATTCTCTTTAAAAAGTTTATACAAGCCTTTTGCAAGTTTAGTAAAAGCTGCAATTTGTTCGCCTTGTAAATCGAGCGCAAAAGCTAAATTGCGCGCTTGAAAATCGACTAAACCGATTAACGGGTCGCATACTTCTTGCAATATTTTTTCTGGCTGTGTCGCAGCTATTTCTTCAATATCCATCCCGCCAGCGCTAGATGCCACCATTACCACGCGCTCTAATGTGCGGTCCACTAGCATCGATAAATATAACTCCCGCGCAATCGGGAGCGTTTGCTCCACCAACACTTGGTGCACGGGTTGGCCATCTGGCGCATTTTGATAAGTAATTAAATGTTTACCCAATAAACTGCTGGCGACCGATTGTGCCTCATGTGCAGATTTTACCAGTTTTACGCCGCCTGCTTTGCCGCGCCCGCCCGCGTGCACTTGGGCTTTGACCACCCAAGCATTACCTGCGATTTCTTTTGTTGCTGCCGCTGCGGCTTCTTCTGATTGCACAACTTCACCAATAGGGATGGCAATGCCGTAGCGATGCAAAAGTTGTTTTGCTTGATATTCGTGTAGATTCATTTTAGAGTGATTAATTATAGTAATTTGTTCTAAATGATATTTTCTCGCAAAAGCAAGATTGGCGCTAGTAAAACCAACATAGTTAATCAATAACTTTGACGAAAGGCAATCGATATGACAACAGCATCGCAATCGTTACGTGAAATTACTGGCATGGGTTTTACTTCAGCTAGCCTAAAAGATTCTGCATTGATTATGGTGGATTGCCAAAATACTTATCGTTATGGCTTAATGCAACTTTGCCACGTTGAACCTGCAATTAAAGAAGCGCAACAGTTACTGCAAATGGCGCGCGATTTAAAAGTTCCTATTTTGCATATTCAGCATGATGCAGGGGTAGGCACCCCTTATGACTTAACAGCAGAAATAGGTCAAATTTCAGAAGAAGTTGCCCCAAATAATGGCGAATCTGTTATCACAAAAAACTATCCCAATTCATTTATTGCAACACCTTTAGAAGCACAACTAAAGGCGCTAAATATTGAAAATATCGTCATCGCGGGCTTTATGACGCATATGTGTATTAACTCAACAGCACGTGGTGCATTTAATTTGGGTTTTAAACCAACCGTAGTTGCAAGTGCCTGTGCGACACGTAGTTTAGTTGGGGCAAATGGTAAAACAATTGATGCACAAACCATGCACGATAGCGCATTGGCCGCCATTCGAGATTTGTTTGCCGTGGTGGCAGATGATGTGGCGAGTTTGAAGGTTTAACTATATGACCATTCAACGTCTTAATGTAGAAGATCGCTATTCTGATATGGCTATTTATAACGGCGTTGCATACTTAGCGGGGCAGGTGGCTAATGACTTAAGTTTAGACATTATGGGCCAAATGCGCGAAGTACTAGGTATGATTGATCAGTTATTAGCGCAAGCCAGTTCAGATAAATCACGTATCTTAATGGCTCAGATTTATCTTGCTGATATATCTGATTATGTGGGCATGAACGAAGTATGGGATGCGTGGGTAAGTGATATAAAAGGCCATGCCCCACCACGAGCAACAGTGCAAGCCTTGCTTGCTAATCCAAAATACAAGGTGGAAGTAGTTATCAGTGCTGCGCAAAAATAATAAGGTTGATTTATTTAGCTATATCTTTTTTTCTAAACTTTAATTAACCATAAGGGCTATAGATAGTAAAAGTTTTTATCTTTAGAATAAAACTTACTCTGTAAACATTTTGTTGAAAATTTAATAAAAAATTAAAGTAAAGAATTACATATATGCAATTAAAGAGTATTGAAAGAATAGATTTCTTAGATGGTTTAAGAGGGATCGCAATATTATTAGTAGTGCTCTACCATACCTACTCAAACGCATGGATAGATTTGGTGCCATTTTTTGCACCAAGTCATAATTTTCCGCTAGTAAAGTTTGGCGACCTTGGCGTACCGCTTTTTTTCTTGATTTCAGGATTTGTCATTACCATGTCGCTAGAGCGATGCAAAACATTTACTGAATTTATTTTTAAGCGATGGTTACGTCTTTTTCCTGCAATGCTAATTGCCACTGTGTTAATTTTACTAACGGCTAGTTTTTTTAGTTTTCGGCCAATAGGTGAAGTACGCTATATAAGTGCAGTAAGTGGTTTGACCTTTATCTCTCCCACATTTTTTGATTGGATTTTTCACAAAGATCAAGGAATGCTAGAAGGTGGCTTTTGGTCTTTATTTGTAGAAGTAAAGTTTTATATTGTTGCGGGCTTAATCTATTTTAAGTACGGTCAAAAGAAAATGATTTATGCGTTATTAATCATGTTTTTAATTTATACAGCCTTTGATATTTCTAAAACTCAATTCAACCCCGAGCTAGCGTTAAGACTAAATGCGATATTAGATTCGCTGGATTTTAAATATTGTGGTTGGTTTGCTTCAGGGGCATTGTTTTATCGCTACTTCATGAATAAGGATATGACCAGCTTTGCTTTGGGATTATCTGTCGCATTACTCTCCGCTAGAAACTGGGGAGGCTTCATGTCATCAACAATGATTGCATTTGTTTTCATTATTGGGATGTTTGCAAGCTCAATGTTTAGTAAAAATTTACAAAGATTTCTATCAAATAAGCTGTTAAAGTTTTTTGGATATATTAGCTATCCGCTATATTTGATTCATGAAAATGCAACAATTTCTATGATTGTTCAGCTACATCAACGGTTTAATGAAGTTAACCCTTATATCTTATCTATAATTCCGCTCGCAATCATGACACTGATTGCTTGGATAATGGCAAAATACTTAGAGCCACAACTAAAAAATTGGTTAAAAACAAAATTGAGTTAACTGTAACAAAGTATCAATTTATGTATTAGTAGCGCTTTTGCTTTGTCACTACAGAATAACTATATTCAGCGGAGAATGGCATCTCAAACATGCCATTCACGCAACTAAATTCAACATATTATTGCGGTAAATCTTGTTCCCAAGCATTCCCATACACTTTACCGTTACGAGACAAAATGTGCATTTGGTACATGCTTGTCACCCACATAAATGTTGATGCTAGGCTGTAACCAATTCCGCCGATAATAGTTAAGTACGCAAAATTTGGTGACAATTTAGTAAGCCACCATGAAAGAATATCCAAAATTAAAAAGCCGAACGGAAAAGCAATTGCCAAGATTTTAAGTAGTTTTGGCACGCCAACCGAAAAGCTGAAAATAAAGCTGATAAAGAAAAATATAAATCCAATCCCAAACAAATGAATGTGTGAAACGCGGGTTAAGCTTTGTATGGTTGCGCCATCACCTGTTGCAGCCACTTTTTGAACTTCATCAAAGTTTTTAAAGTTGGGGATATTAGGCACATTGCTATGGCAAGCCACACAATGTTTTTCAAACACGCCTTTAAAATGTGCGTCCCAATCTTCTTTAGGTGCGCCTTTATGTACCCATTTAATAATATCTGCACGCACTTCATCGGGTGCATTTGCTTTCATTGAGCCATTCAATTTGTTTTCTAGTAAGCTGTGTGTGCGGTCACCATAGTAACTGTAGACGATATCATTTTTAGATAAGCCAACTTTGCCATCTGCCATGCCATGGGTGAGCATAATTTGTAAGCCCGCCATCAGCAATCCAACGCCTACGACCAACAAATATCCAGTAAATAGGACCTTAAGCGGTAGGGGTAAATTTGGTAGGTTTAACCAAGTCATATTAGATGGTGCAAATTTCATTTTTTACTTCCAAGAATAGTGTCTTAAAAATGATAGCATTCAAATAGCTAATCAACAAAGCTATCAAAGGGTGAAATGTAGTTTATTTCTTTGCATACAGCTAATTTGACGCAACTGATATAATTAAGTTTGTGTAATTTAATTTTATTATTTTGGGTGCATTTATGCGTTTAGTTTTGCAAGGAGAAAGTCTTCGGGTTGCTCATCTCACCCACATTCATCGTTTAATTGGAAATAGCGCACAATTTATACAAATTGCAGAGCGTGCATATTATTTGACTATTCAATCCACAAGCAAACCATTTGATGTTTCTAATGTGCAAACGTTTTGCGCTTCTCAGAATATTGATTGTGCCTTAGTGCCAGATACACAGCGTTTAGCACACTTTGGACTTGCAGTGATGGATATGGATTCAACGCTAATAAATATTGAGTGTATTGATGAAATCGCCGATATGATGAATATTAAGCCGCAGGTATCTGCCATTACTGAAAGCGCAATGCGTGGTGAAATTAATTTTGCCACGAGTTTAATACAGCGCGTAGCTTTGCTTAAAGGCTTAGACCAAATTGCCTTAAGAAGAGTCATCGACCAGCGCCTAAAAGCCAACCCCGGTGCACATGAGTGGGTGGCTGCATGCAAAGCCAACAATATTAAAACCATGTTGGTTTCAGGTGGGTTTACCTTATTTGCGAATCATGTCAAAAATATGTTGGGCTTAGATTTCGCATTTGCCAATACGCTAGAAATTGTTGATGGAAAGCTCACTGGTAATGTGCTGGGTGACATTGTAGATGCTGATCGTAAAGCCATAGAGTTAATGAAAATGCGCGAAACATTAGGTCTTAAAGTGGATCAAACCATTGCCATTGGCGATGGCGCGAATGATTTAAAAATGATGAAAGTAGCGGGTGTGGGCGTTGCATATCATGCCAAACCTGTGGTGCAAGAAAAAGCCACTTATGCGCTCAATCACTCTGGCTTAGATGGTATTGCGAATTTGTTTACGGCCTAAGATTTAAGCTCAAGAACTCAAGTCATTAGTGCTAGCTCAGATTCACTAAAACCTGCTTTGCGACGGGCTTCCATATTAAACGGCGGTTTTAGTTTTGGCGCACTATATTCAACACAAAGCCTAGCAAACGTGGCAATTGGCTCATAATTTCTTTGCGCACATAACCAGTTATACCAATCATTACCAATCGCCACATGGCCAATTTCATCTCGCAAAATAATATCTAAAATCTCAGCGGCATCTGTGTCGCCCGCTTGCGCAAGCTTATTGCGTAATTGTGGTGATGCATCTAAGCCGCGCGCTTCCATGGTTCTGGGTACTAGCGCCATGCGTGCAAGCACATCATCTTTGGTTCTATCGACCATTTCCCACAAACTGTTATGCCCCGTAAAATCGCCATACGCATACCCTAGTTTTTTAAGATGCGCATTCAGAAGTGAGAAATGATAAGCCTCTTCACAGGCGACTCTGAGCCAATCGGTGTAATAGTTTTCTGGCATGTCGTTAAAGCGCCAAATTGCATCTAATGCTAAGTTAATCGCATTAAATTCAATATGGGCGAGGGCATGAATCAGTGCGGCGCGGCCTTCAACTGTGCGCATCGAGCGTTTTGGTAATGAAAGTGGTGAAACAAGCTCTGGTTTATCGGGTCTACCAGGGATATCATTTAGCGTGCTATGGAAGGCACATGGATATTGGCTTGCAGAGGCGCTAAATTTTTTCGTGTTTAAAGCGATAACGCCTTCTGCTTTTTTTGTCGCATTTTTTTCGCATAGCCAAGTCAGCGCGACATGTTGTATTTCGTTCAACAAAGCAAAGTCTTTAATTTAACGGAATAAAATCGAG
>JAIYEJ010000005.1 GCA_027487055.1 Methylotenera sp.
GCAATATGCGTGGTGTACGTCGCCCTTAAGGCGCGCGGTTGATTTGGTGAATCAACGCCAGTTAATTGCAAAGCTCAATCAAGCCGATGCGCCATACAATGCAAAAGATGGACAATTGAATGTCATTATTCGCAACTTTGATCAAACATACAATGCTTATAGTGAGTTTCAAACACGTATGGAGCGCTACTGGTGCTTGCAGTATTTGATTCAAGAACAATTGACCGAAGTGACGGCAACCGTGTGGCGTGAGAATTTAGTACGCATTGATGGTATGTTTTATATTACTAAAGTTCCTAGTTTGCCTGAGCTTAAAGTCGGTACAAAAGTATTATTAGAAATCAAACATATTGATACGCTTTTAATGGAGTTAAATTGCAAATTTAAAGGCGTGGTTGAGACTGCGCCCATAGAAGTGGTAGAAGAAACGGTAGAAATTTAGCGCCTTACTTATGTGGAATTTTAGAAACAAAATTCATAAAAACGTGCGCGATGGCAATGTGGTGGAAGTCATCGAGATAGATGGTGTGCGCTCGCTCTATTTAGGCTCTGTGACGATTCAGAGTAGCATGCGGGTCAAAACGCCATTTGCGTTAGAGCTTGCGTACTCTCGTGGCATGATGTGCTTTTTATTGTTTACCGACCAAGTAAAACATGCCCTTAGTATTGGCTTGGGTGGTGGCTCGGTGCAAAAATATATTTATGCTAATTCCACAGATATTCAACAAACCGTTGTGGAAATTAATCCACAAGTGATTGCCACTGCGCATAGCCATTTTTTTGTGCCAGCGGATGAGCCAAGACTAAATATTATCAATGCCGATGGCATTGCGCATTTAGAAAACCATCCCAACAGTACCGATTTGCTGATGATAGATGCTTTTGATGGGCAAGGTATTCCGCCAGAGTTTTGTAGCCAAACTTTTTTTGACACCTGCGAAGCCGCACTCAAACCAGATGGTATTTTTGAGATTAATTTATGGGGTTCTGATAAAAACTTTGATATTTATCTTCGCCGTATCGAGCAAAGTTTTAATCATCGTGCGTTGATGATGCCGACTGGCAAGCCAGGCAATATTATTGTTTTTGGTTTTAAAAACGCTATTGATATCAAAATCGCCCAATTACGCACCCGTGCAAAAGAGCTTGAAGAAATACACCAAATCGATTTCTCTGGCTTTGTCGATCGACTTTGTGACCATAACCCACACAACAAACTGCAGTTTTTTACAGAAAGCCTTTAAATGTTCAATCAATACTTTGCCACTTGCCCACGCGGTTTAGAAACGTTACTAACCGCCGAATTAAAAGTGGCGGGTGCAAAAGACTTGAAGCCCACCGACGGTGGTGTGGCATTTGCAGGTGAACTAAGTGTGTGCTACACCGCTAACTTACATTCACGTGTGGCCACACGCATCCTCATGCAAGCAGGCCAAGGCAAATATGCGACAGAAGACGATTTGTACCAAGCGGCTTATAAGATCAACTGGCCTAACTGGTTTGATGTAAAACATGATTTCATGGTGAAAGTCACTGGTGTGAAATGTCCATTAAAAAGCCTAGAATTCGCGACCTTGCGCATTAAAGATGCGGTGTGCGACAAGTTTAGGCAAGTGGTGAATTCGCGCCCTTACATTGATACCAAAACGCCCACAGTGCGCATTCATGCCTACTTAACGGTGGATAGCTACCAATATTATATTGACACCTCGGGCGATGCACTCTATATGCGTGGCAACCGCAAAGCCAGTATAGAAGCGCCTTTACGCGAAAATTTAGCGGCAGGTATTTTGCAACTTTCAGGTTGGCAAGTTGGTCTGCCATTACTTGACCCGATGTGTGGTAGCGGCACATTTTTGTTAGAGGCAGGCATGATGGCGCTTAATATCGCGCCGGGCTTAAATCGCAATTTTGGCTTTGAAAAGCTCAAAAACTTTGAATCAGATACCTGGAAAAAGATCAAAAACGCCGCACTTAAAAACGTTAAACCAGTCAGCTTTCAAAAGCTGTATGGCAGCGATATGGATTTACGTGCAGTGCGAGTGGCCAAACAAAACTTAGAGGCAGCAGGAATGTTAGAAGCCGTGCAACTGAGTCATATGGAATTTACCGCATTGTTGCCGCCAGCCGATCATGGCGTGCTCGTGGCCAACCCACCATATGGCGTGCGCATTGGGGAGGATGAAGAACTAGCCGCGCTGTACCCCAAAATGGGTGAAGCATTAAAACGCAAATTTGCAGGCTGGAATACCTACTTTTTAACCAATGATTTACGCATGCCTAAGATGATGCGCTTATCACCTAGCAAAAAAACGCCATTATTTAATGGTCCGCTCGAATGTCGTCTATTTGAAATTAAAATGGTGTCCGGAAGTAATAGAAAGTAGTCTAAACGAAAGGATAAGTAAATGACTGATTCTCTGGACGGGTTACGTACGCGTATTAACGCTTTTGTTGAAGAGCGCGATTGGGCGCAGTTTCACACGCCGAAAAATCTGGCGATGGCGATGATAGTAGAAGCAGCAGAACTTGTTGAGCAATTTCAATGGGATACACCGCAAGAAAGCCAATCTTTAACGCCAGAAAAGTGCGAAGCAGTGAGCCATGAATTGGCTGATACTTTTGTGTATTTGCTCAGAATTGCGGAAGTTTTAAAAATAGACTTAATCGCAGCAGCCAATCAAAAAATTGATTTGAATGCGCTTAAATACCCTGTAGAAAAAGTGCGTGGCAGTAATGCAAAATATACAAAATACGAATAGTTTTTATGTAAATCAAAAAAA
>JAIYEJ010000267.1 GCA_027487055.1 Methylotenera sp.
CCAAGTACGAAATATGGTGGGTGCGCTTATTTACATTGGCAATGGCAAACACCCGCCAGAATATATGCAAGCCTTGTTAGAAAATCAAAACCGAACTGATGCACCACCTACGTTTTCTGCAAGTGGTTTGTACTTAATAGGGGTAGAATACGATAAAAAATGGGACTTGCCTGTGACGCAACGGCCGATTTTCATGACATGAATGTTAAATATAGTAATTTATGACGACTGTAAATTAAGATGCGTTTTGCGAGACCACATTAATTTTATTCCTCAAAAAGTTACGCAAATCGTTAGCTTCGCTACACTTAACTATTCACAAAAATACATCATTTTGAGCCCGAAAGGATTTCGAAGCACTGTAGCCCTTATCTTTATTGGCTTAAAAGGTTTACTAATTGATGTTGATGTTTTTTTGCAATAAATCAACCCATTTAGATAACAATACATAGCGCTTTATGGCGTCATACAAAGCACTTAAACCTATCAACAATTAAAGTTAGTCTGCGCTTTTCTGATAAAATCCATCATCAATCATGAATACACGTGTAAAAATTTGCGGCATCACCCGTGTGGAAGATGCCTTAGAAGCCGCCAAACAAGGCTCGGATGCGATTGGCTTGGTGTTTTATGCAGCGAGCCCGCGCAATGTGAGTAATGAAGTGGCGCGAGCCATTGTAGCGGCTTTACCACCTTTTGTGAGCGTGGTAGGTTTATTTGTGAATGCTTCCAGAGCCAATATTGATGCGGTATTAGCAGAAGTTCGCTTAGATGTGCTGCAATTTCATGGCGACGAAACACCAGACGATTGCACGCAATTTAATTTACCATTTTTAAAGGCAATTCGCGTTAATGCTGATACAAATTTGTTACAATATGCAAATGATTTTAGGCTCGCGCAAGCCTTGTTGTTAGATGCGCACTCTGAAGCCGCTTACGGTGGCACTGGACAAACTTTTGATTGGAATTTAATACCTGCAAAACTGTCTAAACCAATCATTTTGGCTGGTGGCTTAAATGCAGATAATGTTGAACAAGCAATTATGCAAGTTAAGCCTTATGCGGTAGATGTGAGCGGCGGTGTAGAGCTTAGCAAGGGAATTAAAGATGCAGACAAAATCGCTGCATTCATGCAAGGAGTAAGAAATGCAAGTATATGACATGCCGGATGAACGTGGCCACTTTGGTCAGTTTGGTGGTATTTTTGTTGCTGAAACGCTCGTCGAGGCACTAGAAGAATTGCGCGTGATGTATGAAAAATATCGCCATGACCCTGAGTTTTTAGCAGAATTTGCCTATGATTTAAAACATTTTGTTGGGCGCCCAAGCCCAATATATCATGCTGAGCGCTGGTCAAACAAAGTGGGCGGTGCACAAATTTATTTAAAACGCGAAGATTTAAATCATACTGGCGCGCACAAGGTCAATAATACAATCGGTCAGGCTTTATTAGCAAAACGTATGGGCAAACCACGCGTAATTGCGGAAACGGGCGCGGGTCAACATGGTGTTGCAACTGCTACGATTGCCGCGCGCTTAGGTTTAGAGTGTGTGGTTTACATGGGTAGTGAAGATGTAAAACGCCAAGCGCCTAATGTGTTTAGGATGAAGTTGTTAGGTGCTACTGTGGTGCCTGTCGAAAGTGGTTCTAAAACCCTTAAAGACGCACTGAATGAAGCAATGCGTGATTGGGTAACCAATATTGAAAACACATTTTATATTATTGGTACAGTTGCAGGGCCGCACCCATACCCCATGATGGTAAGAGACTTTCAGTCAGTAATTGGTATTGAAGCGAAGCAGCAAATGCAAGAAATGATTGGGCGTCAGCCAGATGCAGTGGTTGCTTGCGTAGGTGGCGGGTCTAATGCGATGGGCATTTTTTATCCATATATTGATGTGCCAAATGTGCGTTTGATAGGTGTTGAGGCTGCTGGTCATGGCATGGAAACAGGCATGCATGCAGCTCCATTAACTGCAAATAGCCCAATTGGCGTTTTACATGGTAATCGAACTTACTTAATGCAAGATGCAGATGGCAATATCATTGAAACACATTCGGTTTCTGCAGGCTTAGATTATCCTGGTGTTGGCCCAGAGCATGCATGGTTAAAAGACATCAAACGTGCAGAATATGTCGCGATTACTGATGATGAAGCGATGACTGCATTTCATAGTTTGTGTAGGACAGAAGGGATTATCCCTGCATTGGAGTCTAGTCATGCGCTTGCTTATGCAGAAAAAATGGCAAAGACCATGCGAAAAGATGAAGTTATTTTGGTTAACTTATCTGGACGCGGTGATAAAGATATTAATACTGTAGCTAAGTTGGCTAATATCACTTTGTAAACTGAAAATAATTACTTATGTCACGTATTCAAACTGTTTTTTCTAGCTTAAAAGCAAACAATAAAAAAGCTTTAATCCCTTACATTACCGCTGGTGACCCACATCCAAAACATACAGTTGATTTGCTACATGCGTTAGTAGCCAGTGGTGCAGACATGATAGAACTGGGCATCCCTTTTTCTGATCCGATGGCGGATGGACCAGTGATACAGCGTGCGAGTGAACGTGCACTGGTGCATAAAGTAGGGTTAAGTAATGTATTGCAGATGGTTGCTGAATTTCGTCAAAAAGACGCAAAAACTCCCATTATTTTAATGGGTTACGCGAATCCGATTGAGGCTATGGGCTCTGCAAAGTTTACACAAACAGCTAAAAGTGCAGGCGTAGACGGTGTGCTTACAGTGGATTATCCGCCAGAAGAATGTAAAGCATTTATTGCAGATTTAATTGCTAATGGAATGGACAGTATTTTTTTACTGTCGCCAACCACAGATGCGGCTCGTATTGATGTGATTGTTAATCAAGCAAGCGGTTTTTTATATTATGTTTCTCTTAAAGGTGTTACTGGTGCCGCCAATATGGATGTTGAGGAAGTAAAGTCTAGGGTTGCAGAAATACGCACAAAGACAAACTTACCCGTTGGTGTTGGCTTTGGTGTAAAAGACGCTGCTACCGCAAAAAAAGTGGCAGTATTTGCAGATGCCGTTGTTGTTGGCAGTCGAATGGTGGTCACCATTGAAGAGTCGAATGAAGAAAATTTATTTGCAAATGTGACAAAGTTAATGCAAGAGTTGCGCATTGCCATTGATTCGTAGCATTTTAAATGGCATTTTGCGATAAGGAGTATGTATGAGTTGGTTAGATAAAATCCCACAAAAAATTAAGCGTGCTGTTGAAGGTGCCCAAAGAAAAAATGTACCAGAAGGGCTTTGGAGTAAATGTGAGTCTTGTATGACTGTGTTATACAAGACTGATCTAGAAGCCAACGCTGAGGTTTGCCCTAAATGTTCGCACCATAATAGAATTGGTGCGAGGGCGAGATTGAACCAGTTATTGGACCCAGAAAATCGTATAGAAATAGGTGCGAATGTTGAACCTGTTGATGCTTTGAAATTTAAAGACAGTAAAAGCTATGCTGATCGCATGAAAGCAGCGCAAAAAGAAGGCGGCGAGAAGGATGCTTTAATTGTTATAAAAGGTAGTATTCACGGAGTTGACGCAGTAGTAGCTGCTTTTGAGTTTAAGTTCATGGGTGGCTCAATGGGCTCAGTAGTTGGCGAGCGGTTTGTAAGAGGTGTCAATGAAGCTATCAAACACAAAGCTGCTTTCATCTGTATCTCTGCCAGTGGTGGAGCGCGCATGCAAGAAGGTTTGTTGTCACTGATGCAAATGGCTAAAACAAGCGCAGCATTAACTAAA
>JAIYEJ010000309.1 GCA_027487055.1 Methylotenera sp.
AGTTTATTTGGTGGCGGCAAAATCGATGCAGAAACCTATGAAGAGCTTGAAACGATTTTAATTACTTCTGACATTGGTGTAAGTGCAACGCAAAAACTGCTCGATAACTTAAAAAAACGAGTTAAGCATGAAAATTTAGAAGATACAAGCGCACTCAAACAAGCATTAAAAGCTGAGTTATTATCTGCACTAGCGCCTTTAGAAATCCCTCTGCAAACTAATAGCCACGTGCCCTTTGTGATTATGCTTGCAGGTGTTAATGGCGCAGGAAAAACTACAACGATAGGCAAACTCGCAAAACTATTTCAATCGCAAGGTAAAAGCGTATTGATTGCTGCTGGCGACACTTTTAGAGCAGCGGCGCGCGAGCAATTGCAAGTGTGGGGCGAGCGTAACAATGTGCATGTGATTGCTAGTGAAGGCGGCGACCCTGCCGCGGTGATTTTTGATGCAGTGAACTCTGCTATTGCAAAAAAAATTGACATTGTGATTGCGGATACGGCGGGCCGCTTGCCCACGCAAATGCACCTAATGGATGAAATTAAAAAAGTACAACGCGTGATTGGCAAAGCGTATGCTGGTGCACCACATGAGATTTTATTGGTGATTGATGCAAATACTGGTCAAAACGCAGTGAGCCAGGTAAAAGCATTTGATGATGCACTAGGCATCACAGGTTTGGTATTAAGTAAATTAGATGGCTCAGCCAAAGGTGGCGTGATAGCGGCGATAGCTGAAGCACGACCGATACCGATACGATTTATAGGCATTGGTGAAGCGATTGATGACTTGCGCCCTTTTAGTGCAGCAGAGTTTGTAGATGCATTATTTGATGCTTAATTTATCGCTTTTCATGCAAAAATCAAAGCGCCTATAAAAGTTCATATCAAAACACCTTGCCTGCAAGCCTTATGTATACTGCTTTCCAAGGCATCAGTTTTCTCTCAGTGTATTTTAATCGCACGATTCACAACATATTAAAGGTAAGGTTTTAGCGCTATAATCTAACTCATGATTACTTTTGATAATGTCACCAAGCGTTACCCTGGCAGCCATGAAGCGCTTACTAACGTGAGCTTTACAATTAATCAGGGCGAGCTTGTGTATGTCACAGGGCATTCTGGTGCAGGCAAAAGTACCTTGCTAAAACTGATGGCGGCGATTGAACGACCAACCACAGGCACTGTGCTGATTAACAATCAAAATGTGAGCAAACTTAAATCTGGCACGCTTCCTTATGTGCGCCGAAAGTTTGGTTTAGTGTTTCAAGACCATAAACTTTTATATGATAGAAACTGCTATCACAATGTCGCTCTGCCTTTATCAATTAACGGAATCACTGGCCAAGATGCTGGCAAACGCATTCGCGCAGCGCTCGACAAAGTGCGCTTGCTAGATAAAGAAAAAGCCATGCCGATTACACTTTCAGGCGGCGAGCAACAACGTCTAGCAATCGCGCGTGCAGTAGTTTCTAGGCCATCGATATTAATTGCAGATGAACCAACAGGTAACTTAGATAAAGTATATGCCGCAGATATTCTGCAATTGTTTAACGCCTTTCAGCAAGTAGGTGTCACCGTGATTATTGCAACACACGACGCGCTCGGCAATAGCCAAAATGAACATGTCAGCAGCAAAATTCTACATTTAAACCAAGGTAGACTTGTAAAAGCTGAGGTCGCGGTATGAAATCTTGGCTAACACAGCACTCGCAAGCACTAAAACTGGTGTTGAGCCGTTTTAAGGCCAACTTACTCAATACCTTGTTTATTTGTCTTGCAATCGGCGTTACGCTTGCCCTGCCGAGCATCATGTACACGGTTTTAAGTAGCTTAAGTGGGTTGGCTAACAACGTAAAAAGCGAATCGCAAATCAGTGTATTTTTAAGCGCAGACCAAGCGGTTGACACTGCAACCGCCATTAAAGC
Organism: Methylotenera sp.; assembly: GCA_027487055.1. Classification (GTDB taxonomy): domain Bacteria; phylum Pseudomonadota; class Gammaproteobacteria; order Burkholderiales; family Methylophilaceae; genus Methylotenera_A. The sequence goes on from JAIYEJ010000309.1 coordinate 1,928, forward strand.
GGCACTAGAAAAAAATGCGGAGGTAAAATCATTTAAGTTTGTTGCTAAAGAAGATGCGCTAAAACAACTAGAAACTGCTACTGCAAATAACAATGTACTGAGCTCACTTGAACAAAACCCGCTGCCAGATGCATTTTTTATTACACCTAAAAATTTAGATGCTGCTTCAATTGAAAGCTTAAAAAACGATTTAGCCAAGTTAGAAGGCATTGAAGAAGTTGTGGTGGATGGCGCTTGGATTAAACGGCTCAATTACCTGATATTGATTGGACAAAAAGCGATGGTGATTATTACTAGCCTACTTGGTTTTGCACTTGTAGCAGTCATAGGCAACACCATACGCATGCAAATTTTAACCCAACAAGCAGAAATTGAAGTAAGCCAATTAATCGGTGCGACAAAAAGCTTCATTCGTCGGCCGTTTTTATATTTAGGTGCGCTCTATGGCTTAATCGGTGGTTTGTTTGCGTTATTTATTACCTACGCAGTTATTTCTGTTTTTAATCAATCACTTAATACATTATCACGTGAATATCAAACTGACTTTTCAATTAATTTACCTGACATCACAAGTGGATCAGTAGTATGTTTGTTATCACTAGTCGTTGGACTTGTATCTGCGTATTTTGCGGTTTCAAAATCGTTATTTAAAAATATCAATTAATGCATTCAAATTAATTCTTCAACAGCTCTTTGGCTTATTGTTATAAATAAAGCGTTAAAACCATTTCTTTCTATCATTAAATGCTCATAGTTAATCAGTAAAATATTTAGCATTAGATCTAGTAAAATGAACTTTTTTCTACTAGCACTCTCATAAGTAGAGTGCTAAAATAGTAACGTAACTTAATAAAGGAGCTCTACCATAAACGCTTTAACTATACCGTCAATCACGTCATTAGACAGTTTTGATCAATATATGCGTGCAATTAAGGCCTTTCCGCTGTTAAGCGCTGAGGAAGAATATGACTACGCAACACGTTTGAAAAACGATAATGATATTGAAGCCGCACAGATGCTAATTGTTTCGCACCTGCGCCTTGTCGTGAGCATTGCACGAGGTTACATGGGTTATGGCATAGCTCAGTCTGATTTAATTCAAGAAGGCAATATTGGCTTAATGAAAGCAGTAAAGCGTTTTGATCCTGACCGTGGAGTGCGTTTAGTTTCTTTTGCTATGCATTGGATTAAAGCGGAGATTAATGAATTTATTGTACGTAATTGGCGCTTAGTTAAAACCGCGACCACTAAAGCACAGCGTAAGTTATTTTTTAATTTGCGTAGCATGAAACAAGGCCAAGACACATTACACCCAGACGAAGTGAACCGTATTGCGCGTGAGTTAAATGTAAAGCCTGAAGAAGTGAAAGAAATGGAATATCGTTTAAATGGTCACGAAATTTCTTTAGATTCAAATACTGATGATGACGGCGATGAGAGTTTCAGCCCAATTGCTTATTTAGAAGATGAAAGCCTTGAGCCATCTGAATTTTTAGAGATTCAGCAAAATGAAGCCTTGCAATCAACTGGTTTAAGTAAAGCGCTTGCTTCTTTAGACGAGCGTAGCCGCCGCATTTTAGAGGCACGCTGGTTAAGCGAGAATTCAAACTTAACTTTGCATGATTTGGCAGCCGAGTTTAATGTATCTGCGGAGCGCATTCGTCAAATTGAGCAAAAGGCAATGCAAAAAATTAAAAGCCATATGCTGGCTGTATAATTGATTTTAAAAAGTAAAAAAAAGCCGACTTGAAGTCGGCTTTTTTTGTTTTAATACTTTTTTATCAACTAGGCAGCTTTACTTTCTTCCGAGCCTTCAAACGCAAGGGCATTCCCCATATGCTGACGCAATATTTGCAAATCAGTAATTTGAGAACGAATACTTTTTTCGATATTTTCAAGTTCTAAAATACGATCTTCTAACGTATCTGTTGCTTTATAAATGCGTTTAATACTTTCTAGGCGGCGACGTAACTGTAATTGGTGTTCACGTACTTGCGATTCCATTGGTGCAATTACTGCTTTTAGCCAATTTTCCACATCACGATTAGCCACTTCATACACATGAATTACGCGACTTGCGAGCGTTTCAAAAAACTTGCTAGTTAAGGTCATTTTTTCATTCGCAATCATATTAAAGGCAGTGTTAAATTGCTCTTTATATGCGCGCTCTAGTTTGGCCAACTCTTTTTGATAACGCAATGTTGAAAATGCTGGTGGTTCAGATTTACGTAAGCCATGCTCTTTCGAGAACTTATCGTACATCACATCCATCATTTTCTTAATCTCATCAATTTGTGCGTCAGATGACACCAAACGTGCTTTAAGATCTAAGAAAAAATTATCCATTGCATCACGAATCGTTTTAGTAAATTTAGCCGAAACCATGGTTTCGCGGGTTGTATGCACTTGCACTTTAAGTGCTTCCATCCCCAGCAAGGTGAACAATTTATTGGTTTGTTGCGAGAACACACTACGTAAGGCCTGAAAACGCTGTAAGCCTTTTTCAAAGTTTTCTTTGTCTAGCTTAACCTTGTTCATCATGTGCTCTACTACATCTTCGTTTTTGCCACGCAAACCACGAAGCTCTTCAAGCTGTTCAACCACGCCAGTCACACGCGATTCCAATACCATATTTGAGTTGGCGATTAAATCTTCAATCTCGTTTTTAGTGTTGTCACGTACAATTTCTTTTTTAGATGGAATTAACTCATCAGATAACGCTTTTTCAAGCTCTGGCAGACGACTTTGCACAAGCAATGCTTCATCACCATTAATTTTAGCCAACAAACCTTTTTGTGCAGATGTTGGGAAAATCTGGTTTGTTTCTAAACCAAGCAGTTCAGCACTGGTTTTAACTTGTTTAAGAATTTCTTTCTCAATTTCATTTTCGTTCTTAAGTTCGTCCCACAAGCCGTCAATCTTATTCAATACGGCTAAGCGTCCTTTTTGCTTCCATCGTGTACCGCTAATATATTGCCGCCAAACGTCGATTTCAGACTTTGTGACACCTGTATCTGCCGCCAAAATAAACAAAACTGCATGCGCATTTGGCAACATATTGAGCGTTAACTCAGGCTCAGTACCAATCGCATTTAAACCAGGGGTATCTAAAATTACCAAACCTTGCTCAAGCAAAGGATGTGGGAAATTGATCATGGCATAGCGCCAGCATGGAATATCAATGGTGCCGTCTTTGTTAAGACTCATGGCATCATCGCTGCTGTTTGGGTCAAACAAACCGAATTTTTCTGCCTCTAACGCACTCACTACTTTGGTTTTGCTGACCTCTTTAAAAGCGGCAACCATGCTGTCATTATTGTTGACATCAAAAGTAACCGTATGCCATTCATCAGGGTAGCGTTTGTACTCGGTCGTGGTCGCATCTGATGACCGTGTATCAATTGGCAACATCATAATCGACGTTGGTTTTGTTGCATCGTAAAGCAATTCGGTTGGGCACATCGTGGTGCGGCCAGCACTAGAAGGCAATAAGCGTTGACCATAATCTGCAAAGAAAATCGCATTAATAAGTTCAGACTTGCCACGCGAGAATTCTGCAACAAATGCGACATTTAATTTATCTTCGCGCAGGCGCTCTAGCAAATTAGTAATACGCTGATCTATCTGCGCATCATTGAGTTCTTGCTCATTTAGCCAACTACGGTAGTCACAAATACTATCCACAAGGGCTTTTCGCCACTGTGAATACTCTGCAAACTGATGCGCTAGTTTATTTTCTGCCATTCTAACCCCCAAAAGTTTAGCTAAAACAAGCTACTTTTCTAGTAAAAGCACTTTATCACGACAAAGTAAATAGTCAAATAAATCATATACATTTTAATGCTCATTTAATCTAATTTCTGACCAAAGGTTGCTTTTTAGTAACAAACGGTTCGAAAATTAAATAATTTGTTGCAATAACCGCCATTATATTAGGGAATCGTCTTGTTCTGCTATCATCTTGTTTTGATTTATTTTAACTAAAAACATGGGTAATCATCACAAATGAGTGGATTAAGCGCAAACTCACCAACGCCAATAGATATTCGCCTACACCAAGCATCTAGATTGTTGGAAATTAAGTTTGATAACAACACCGAATGCATGCTCTCTTGCGAGTTTTTGCGCGTTTATTCCCCTTCAGCCGAGGTGCGTGGGCATGGCGCCGGCCAAGAAGTTTTGCAGGTTGGTAAAGAGAGCGTGAATATCGCTGCAATTGAACCCATCGGCAATTACGCAGTCAAGCTAGTGTTCACAGATGGTCATGACACTGGTCTTTATTCATGGGATTATTTGTATTATTTGGCCGAACATTACGAAGCAATGTGGCAAGACTATATCGCCAAACTTGAAATGGCTGGCCACAAAAGAACTGATAGCGTTTAAGGATATAGGCATGAGCGACAACCATTCAAATAACACAACACACTTTGGTTTTAAAACTGTAAATGAATCTGAAAAACAGCAAAAAGTGGGTGAGGTGTTTCACTCGGTTGCGAGTAAATATGACATCATGAACGATGTCATGTCAGTTGGCTTACATCGAGGCTGGAAGCGCTTTGCAGTTGAAGTAAGCGGTGTCAAAGCAGGTGACAGTGTGTTAGATATTGCAGGGGGCAGTGGCGATTTATCTAAATTATTCGCCAAAAAAGTCGGCTCTAATGGCAAGGTTATTTTAACTGACATCAATGCAAGCATGCTGGGTGTGGGTCGTGACCGCATGATTGATGAGGGCTTAAACGTGCCCGCCAGCCAATGCAATGCCGAGCAATTACCATTTTCAGATAATACGTTTGATTGCGTGATTGTCGCGTTTGGCTTACGTAATATGACACACAAAGACCTTGCGCTAAAAGAAATGCAACGCGTTTTAAAAACGGGCGGCAGGTTGCTTGTTTTAGAGTTTTCTAAAGTGTGGCAACCAATTGAAAAACTTTATGATGCTTACTCATTTAAGTTTTTACCATTTATGGGCAAGTTAATTGCCAAAGATGCTGAAAGTTACCAATATTTGGCAGAATCGATTCGCATGCACCCAGACCAAGAAACGCTCAAACAAATGATGTCAGATGCTGGATTAGGTAAAGTGGATTATTACAACCTCAGTGCTGGCGTAGTGGCATTGCATAAAGGTTATAAAGTTTAGTGCATTAAACCCCTATGATCAAACCTTTAGTCACGCATTTTTTACAGCACCTCACAGCGCAAAACGCGTGGTCACGCCCGCATTTACAAGCTTTTGCAGGTAAAACTGTTTGTATTGATTTTGTGTTAGAAAAAGTCAACTTGCTGATTTTAGAAGATGCTAGTTTAGCGCTTGCAGGGGATAGCAATAGCGAAACAGCATCGCCAGAAGCCAATATCCACCTGCCTCCCAGCCTTGCCTTAAGAATCATGTCTGGTGATGCAGATGCAAAAATGTTGATTAAGATCGATGGTGATACGCATTTGGCGACTGAATTTAGCAAAGTATTGCAACATATGCGCTGGGATATTGAAGATGATTTGAGTAAAGTGGTGGGTGATATCGGCGCCTATAAAATTGGTAAAGTCGCTAAAAACACTTTTGCAAGTATCAAGCAAAAAGGTATAACTACGGCTGAAATGCTCAGTGAATATTGGCAAGAAGAAAAACCCATGCTCGCAAAAAAACGTCATGTTGAGCAATTTAACGCAGAAGTAGATACGCTCAAAAACGATATTGCTCGACTTGAAAAACGACTGCAAAAACTTACGAAATCGCTAGATAATAACGCGCACTGATTATGCATTATTTTCGCCTTATCACCATTATTTTTGTCATCTTTAAATTTGGCTTAGATGACTTTATTGGCGCGCATATCAAATTTAAGTTTTTGCACAAGTGTATTAAAACTTTATTTTTTTGGCGCAATACTTCACAACCACGTGGTGAACGCCTACGCCTAGCATTAGAAAAACTAGGCCCAATTTTTGTTAAGTTTGGTCAAATGCTCTCCACCCGGCGTGATTTATTGCCGCCAGATGTCGCTGACGAACTCGCAAAACTCCAAGACCGTGTGCCACCATTTTCATTTAGCGAAGTTAAAACTAGCATTGAAGCAGCGTTTAATTTACCTCTGAATCAAGTGTATAGCGACTTTGACGAGGTTGCAGTTGCAAGCGCCTCAGTTGCGCAAGTGCACTTTGCGCATTTGTTAGACGGCACACCTGTTGCCGTTAAAGTGTTGCGCCCTGGCATTGCAAAAGTCATCAATCAAGACTTAACAATTTTAAAATCGCTTGCTTGGCTATTACAAGCCATATCTTCTGAAGGCAAGCGCCTGAAACCCCAAGAAGTGGTAGAAGAATTTGCTCGACATACCCAACATGAACTAGACCTGACTTTAGAGGCAGCCAATTGCAGCCAATTATCACGTAACTTCCCCGATAAAAAATTGCTTGTACCAGAAGTGTATTGGGATTTCTGCCGCAAAGAAGTGATGACCATGCAGCGTATGCACGGCACGCCAGTGAGTCAAATAGCGGTGTTGCGGGCTAAAGGCATTAATATCACTAAACTTGCGCATGACGGAGTTGAGATATTTTTTACACAAGTATTTCGAGATGGTTTTTTTCATGCCGATATGCA
>JAIYEJ010000074.1 GCA_027487055.1 Methylotenera sp.
CAGGGGATGACAATGCGGCGAATAATCATGTGCCAGGCGGCACTGTGGCTACTAATGGTACGCCAGGAAACGCTCGTATTGAAGGTCAGTGGAATTCTCCCGGTCCATTAACAGAGTCTTTCTTGTTTTGGCAACATGTACGTCTTGCAAGTTTGGCTCCAGGTAATCCAGCGCTAGGAGCAACCAATACGAATGGTGCACCATTGGGCATTCAAAGCTTAGGAGCTGGATTTTCGCAGATTACAACTTTGGTAAACGGCTCTTTTGCAATTTGCTCAGGTGGGATTTTGGGCAGAGATGTGTTGCAAATTGATACGACTCTAGATGATGGCTTACCCAATCTTGGTTCTGTGCAAGCCAATCGAGCAGAAGGTGTTGCAGATGATTTAGCGGCGGTAAATGCAAACCAAGCGGCGCAATATACGGTATGTATGGCCATATGAAGTGCTTAATCAATTAATTTCGAAGCCCGCCTAGCGCGGGCTTTTTGCTTTTATATCCCCTGAATTTGGGATTGTAAATTTCAGCTTTTAAACTACACTGCGTTTCAATTAACTGTGAATTCAATTAGAATAGACACAAATTTTAAACGCAATCTACAATTACACAAAACCAATGAATCAAAATAATGCTGGGCAAAATATCGTAGAGATAGATAATCTCTCGTTTGGCTATAAAGGCCGTATGCTGCATCAGGGCATTAATATGGTTTTTCCACGTGGTAAAGTAATTGCAATCATGGGCGGTAGTGGATGTGGTAAAACCACCTTACTTCGTTTGATTGGTGGGCAAGTTAAGCCAAATAAAGGCGAAGTGCGCGTAGATAATCAAGTTGTACATAAACAAACCCGTGCAGGCATTTATGATTTGCGTCGCAAAATGGGCATGCTGTTTCAGCACGGCGCATTGTTTACCGATTTATCAGTGTACGAAAATGTTGCTTTTCCGATGCGTGAGCACACAGACTTTCCTGAGAGCATGATTCACGATTTGGTTTTGATGAAGCTAAACGCAGTTGGATTGCGCGGTGCACACAAGCTTAAACCGACTGAACTCTCAGGCGGAATGTCGCGGCGTGTCGCTCTTGCACGTGCTGTAGCGCTCGACCCCGATATTATTATGTATGACGAGCCTTTTGCTGGTTTAGATCCTATTTCAATGGGGATTATTTGCAACCTGATTCGCACATTGAACGATGCGCTGGGTGCAACTTCTATCATTGTTTCACACGATGTGAAAGAAACATTTTCAATAGCAGATTATGTCTATTTTGTGGCCAATGGCATGGTAGCGGCAGAAGGTACACCAAAAAACTTAACGAGTTCTAAGTTGCCATTTGTGCATCAATTTGTGCATGGCGAAAAAGATGGTCCTGTGCCATTTCATTATGCAGCGCCAGATTACAAGAAAAGCCTGCTGGAGTTTGAAGGATAATTAATCAAGCATGACTAAATCTAAGCATCTCATGGGATTGACGCGTTACTTCACAAACATCGGACACCGTTTTAGTGAGGCTATATGGCGTTTAGGTGCTGGTGCGCGGCTGTTTTGGTTAACCTTAATATCATCTGGTGAAAGCTTTCGTAGGTTTCACTTAACAATACGCGAAGTATATTTTACGGGTGTATTGTCCTTAATCATTATTATCGTATCTGCATTTTTTGTGGGCATGGTGCTAGCGTTACAGGGCTACAATACCTTACAAAAATATGGTTCATCAGAAGCGATTGGAGTGTTGGTTGCCCTAGCCTTGGTGCGTGAATTGGGGCCAGTGGTGACAGCTTTATTGTTTGCTGGCCGAGCAGGCACAGCCATTACCGCTGAAATAGGTTTAATGAAAGCGACTGAGCAGTTATCAGCAATGGAAATGATGGCAGTTAATCCAATCGCTCGCGTCATTGCGCCACGTTTTTGGGCGGGCGTGATTGCAATGCCAATATTAGCCACTTTGTTTTCCATGGTCGGTATTTTGGGTGGATATCTGCTCGCTGTGCCAGTCATAGGTGTGGATGCAGGCGCATTTTGGTCTCAAATGCAGGAAAATGTGGATTGGCGATTTGATATTTTAAATGGTGCGATTAAAAGTGTCGTGTTTGGCGTTGCGTGTACGATGATTGCGTTATTTGAAGGTTATGATGCGCCCCCAACTGCTGAGGGCGTAAGTCGTGCAACAACAAGAACAGTAGTAACGTCATCTTTAGCCGTGTTAGCTTTAGATTTCATCTTAACTTCATTTATGATTTAGTGTACAAAATTTATATTTAAAAATTAATCTTAAAAGATTAATTTCTGTAGGAGCAGAATATGGAAAGAACAACGATAGATTTGTGGGTGGGGATTTTCGTGGCGCTTGGGGTTGCAGCTTTGTTAGGCCTTGCCATGAAGGTCGGCAACTTAACCACAAGTAGCATAGGTGAAACATACACTGTGAGTGCTAACTTTGAGAATATCGGCGGCTTAAAACCTCGCGCACCTGTCAAAAGTGCAGGGGTAGTCGTTGGTCGCGTCAGTGATATTCAATTTGATCCTGCAACTTTTGAAGCGGTGGTAAGTCTTAATGTCGATAAACGCTATAGCTTTCCAAAAGATACCTTTGCTAATATTTACACTGCAGGGCTTTTGGGGGAGCAGTATATTGCTTTGGAAGCGGGTGGTGACGAAGACGCATTAAAAAATGGTGATAAAATTTATTCTTCAAGCCTGGCGCGTGAATTTATTCGCGAAGGAAATGTTAAAAAAG
>JAIYEJ010000124.1 GCA_027487055.1 Methylotenera sp.
CATCTAATCCAGAAGAAAAATTATCATAAATAACAACTTCGTGGCCTGCCTTCACTAGGCTTTCTGAAATATGTGAACCAATAAATCCAGCACCACCTGTGATTAAAAAACAACTTTGATTAATTATTTCCTTAAATTGATTCATTATTGAAATATAAAAACCAGTTTACTATTCTCTTTGATGTTTTCCCATCCCATAACGGAGGAATACTTCCTTTTTTCCAATCACCATTCATTAATTTTCGCAATGCAATTCCTAGATTTCTGTAATCAGATCCAATAAGTTCATTTGTCCCCAAGTCTATAGTCTCAGGTCGTTCAGTACTATCCCTCATCGTAATACAAGGTATTCCCATAACTGTAGTTTCCTCGGTAATTCCACCTGAATCCGTTATCACCCCTCTAGCATTAGAAACTAAATAATTAAACTCAAGATACGATAATGGTTCTACCAAAATCACATTTTTCGGTGATAATTGATACTGCTCCATGTTTTTCTTTGTTCTTGGATGAACAGGAAAAATAACTTTGCCACCCATTAACTCAGAATCAATTTCACTAAAAATGCCACTTAACTGAACTTTATTGTCAACGTTTGACGGTCTGTGCAATGTCATTACAAAATACTCCCCTTTCTTCAAATTGTTTTCAGACCAACACTTTGGTTGTAATAGATCATTACTAAACTGAAGTAAAGTATCAATCATTGTATTCCCTACAAATTGAATCTTTTCTTCTGAAACCCCACTACTACGTAAATTCAAATTGGCCACTTTAGAAGTAGTAAAAAATATATCAGTTATGGAATCCGTTACTAAGCGATTTATTTCCTCAGGCATTGTAATATCGTTACTCCTGATTCCACCCTCAACGTGAGCTACCCTTACCTGAAGTTTTTTTGCTACAATAGCACATGCCATTGTAGAAGTGACATCACCTACTACCACAACCCAGTCAGGTGTATTGTCTTTTAATTCTTTTTCGAAGGCAACCATAACAGCAGCTGTTTGCTCTGCTTGCGTCCCACCACCACATTCTAAGTTAACACTAGGTTCAGGAATATTTAATTGCTCAAAAAATCTACCTGACATGGCCTTATCATAATGTTGACCAGTATGCACTAATCGAAAATCTATGTTTTTTCCAACGCGTTTCGACTCATTAATTACCTTTATAATAGGCGCAATTTTAATAAAATTCCATCTCGCTCCTGTTACAATGGTTAATTTCATTAGTTAAAAATTCTATTCAACACCATAAAAATTCTTTCAAACTCATCCTCTCGTAAATTGCTACCACTAGGCAAACACAATCCTTTTTCAAACAATTCAACACAGACTCCTGTACCAAAAAATTTACTACCCGCAAAAACGGGCTGCAAGTGCATGGGTTTCCACAAAGGCCTACATTCAATATTCTCTCTTTCCATCTCCAACCGAACAAATTCCCGGTCAACACCACCAGTTTTTATTGGATCAATGATTAACGATGTCAACCAAAAATTGGAGAAAAAATCCCCATTAAGTTCTGTCTGCAATTCCACACCAAACACTTTAGCAAAAAATCGACGATATCGCTCATTATTGGCCCTCCGTTGGGAAACTCGTTCATCCAAAACCTCCATTTGACCGCGACCAATTCCGGCAACAACGTTACTCATTCTGTAATTGTAACCAATCTGTGAATGTTGATAATGCGGTTCATTATCACGCGCTTGTGTACTTAAAAAACGTGCTTTTTCTACAAATTCCTTCGTATTTGAAACCAATGCTCCACCACCTGAAGTCGTAATGATTTTATTTCCATTAAAACTCAAGGCAGACATTAAACCAAAGGTGCCACATTTCTGACCTTTAAAAGTCGAACCCAATGCCTCCGCAGCATCTTCAACGATCGGAATTCCTGTTTCTCTAGATATGCATTCTAATTCATCCATTTTCGCCGGCATTCCATAAAGATGTACAGGCATTATTGCTCGGATAAACCCTTTTCCCGCTTTAGGTTCTATTTTCTCATGAATGCCAAATCCCTCTGACAACAAAAATTGAATCGCTTCTTTTAATGCATTAGGATCCATATTCCATGTGTCCCGTTCAGAATCTACAAAAACAAGTTCCGCTCCTTGATATACAATAGGATTAGTTGTTCCACAGAACGTAAAACTTTGCACTAAAACCGCATCGCTAGAATTTACACCTAACATGACAAGTGAAAGATGTAAAGCAGCTGTTCCGGAGGTTAAAACCGCCGTTGTTAGTGTTTGATCTTGACTTGTTTTTAAAAATTCTGATATATCCTCTTCAAAACCAGTCACATTCGGCCCCAAAGGCGCAACCCAATTGGTATCAAACGCCTCAGTTACAAATTCACGCTCTCCCCCACCCATGTGCGGAGAAGAAAGCCAAATTTTAGGAAGTTGCATGAATCACTTTTAAAAGGTAATAAATAATGATAATTTAGGCTTTTCCGTCAATTTTTGACTGAATAGCATTAATTAAATCACCAATAGTGTTTTGGTTTTTAAATTCACTACCTTCTAAAACCACATCATATTCCTCATCGATCATGGCAATAATTGACAATCCAGCCAATGAATCCCATTCTTCCAATTCACGAAAATTGGTTTCCAATGTTAATTCAACACTTTCTACTTCTACTACTTCTTTGAACTTTTCAATAAACTGCTCTTTCATAATAATTATTTTTTTATTGGTGGGGGTTAAATGATATTAAAACAATATTTACACTTCAAAAATACTGCAAAATAGCTTTCCTTGTAGGCATTTAATTGTCAAACTAGCTGAACTATCTTTATGGAATAATAATAGTCCTATTTATTTTAGAAGCTAACAATCAACTAACGTAATGTTAATCCTCCATCGATAACCAGTTTCGTACCTGTTACCCATTTAGATGCATCGGAGAGCAAATAAATACACGCATATGCCACTTCTTCTGGTTGGCCAAAACGTCCTAACGGGTATCGTTCGATTTCGAATTTCAAATCCTCATCGCTTATTCCTTTGGTTAAGTTGGTTTTTATCATACCTGGAAGTACCGCATTCACTCGCACTTGATTTTTTGCCAACTCAAATGCTAAACCTCTAATAAAAGAATTGATGGCCCCTTTCGATGCCATGTACGAAATATTACCAAGTGATGCATGGTCAGAACCCACTGAGGAGATCATAACCAGAGATGCGTCATTGTTAATTTTCTTGAGTTTTACCAACAGCCTCGTCAATTCAACAATTGAAAACACGTTGATATCAAATATATTTTGTAAGGTGCTTGGATTAATAAATTTAATAGGATTTCTTTTTATAATTCCTGCACAAAAGACAGCGCCATCTAACATTGGCAAGTTTTGAACAAACTGAGAAAGCCCATTTAAATCGGTCAGGTCCTGTTGAATTGTCCAATTATTCGATCCTTCACACAATGATAACGTTGCATTTAATCGATCAATATCGCGACCAACCAAAATTACCTCTGCACCTTGCTTGGCACACTCAATCGCAATTGCTTTCCCAAGTCCAGACGATGCACCAGTAATCAACACTTTTTTCCCGTGTAAACCAAATATTCCATTTGTCATGTCTATATCTCCCCTACTTTTCCAATTTTACAATTACCTACATCCAAAACAGCTGTAGCCCAACTCATTCCTACGCCAAATCCAGATAATAACAATGTTTTGTTGGAGACAACCTGATCTTCAAAACTATGAGCCAAAGTCAACGGAATTGAAACAGAAGAAGTATTTCCGTATTTGTGAATACAGGATGGCACTTTCTCAGCAGGTAACTTTAGTTTTTTTATCAAATAACTATTCATAAAAGCATTGGCCTGGTGAAACACAAAATAGTCTATTTTATCAGAACCTACCTGTGCAAAATTCAAGGTGTTTTTTACATCTTTAGGTATTTCGCTCAATAGAAAATTAAATACATCGCTACCGTTCATATATCCATGTTCGTCTGAACGTATATTACCATATTCATCCACGATTTTTTCTTTCAATGTTTCAATGGAACTTGGATTTCGATATCCTCCCGCGTCCATTTTAATGTAATTCTCTCGAGCCCCATCTGAATTCAACGAAAAAAACGAATTATTTGAACTTGTGTCAAATTTTAATAAAGCCGCAACGCCCCCGTCTCCAAATAAAAAGGCCGTTTTACGATCTTTTGGTGAATAAATTCGCGAACGTGTTTCCCCATCCAATAATAGTGCATATTTGATTTGTCCCGATTGCATCATACCAAATGCAATTGAAAGACCATACACAAAAGCCGAACAACCCAAGTTCAAATCAAAAGCTGCAGTACCCGTAGTTAATCCTAATTTTTGCTGTAAAATAATGGATGTTGCTGGCATTCGATAATCCGGAGTCTGCGATACAAAAATCAGCAAACCAATTTCTGATCGAGAGACGCCAGTTTCAGAAATTAAACGTTCTGCTGCATCCAAACACAAGTCCGATGCACACATACCATCAGGCGCAAATCTCCTTTCTTCTATACCCGTTTTTTCAACGATATCAATGGCTGTTTGCTCGTCAAAATTCTGTGTGTATTCCCTATTAATAATTTTATTTTTTGGAACGGTAGCATACAATGCCTCTATGGTACAATTTTGGTAAGTCAACAACGCCATATTACTTTACAATTATTAAATCCGGTACTATCAATTCATCCGTTTCAAAATACACACTTCCCCATGACAATCCCACACCAAAACCACAAGCAATATGCGATTTTCTGCAAATTGAAATGTTTGGGATTTGCGTAATTATAGTTAATGGAATAGATGCTGATGAAGTGTTTCCAAAACTCTGTAGTGAATACGGCACTTTCTCTGTTGTAAATCCCGTTTTCTTAGCGATTTTATCATTCATCATCTTATTCGCCTGATGAAGAATTAAATAATCAACACTTTCTGCCGTTAAACTATATTTTTCCATCAACAATTTAATCGATGATGGAGCTCGCGTAATTCCAAAAATAAAAACGGCCTCACCATTCAAATAACTTTGAAGTTTATTTCTGACCACACCATTACTTTTCTCTTCCAAAACAAACGATTTCGGACTCACAGGGTTTCTGTATCCCCCGTCTTCAATTATAATAGATTCATATCCCGACCCATCATTTCCCAAATGAAATTTAAACCCTACTTCTCCTTCTGCCCTCTCCAAAAGTGTTGCTGTCCCAGCATCACCAAACAATGGGAATGTACTTTTATCGAATGGTGATTTTGTCATAGTAACTGTATCTCCAACTAAGACAAGCCCTTTCAATGACTTCATTGCAGACATATAGGTCAATGCAGTGGACATTCCAAACACCCAGCCAGAACAACCCAAAGATATTTGGATCGCAACAACATCCTTAGATAATCCCAATTTATGTTGCAAAATTATCGCAGTTGAAGGTAATAGGTAATCCGGGGTTTGGGTTACAAATATTAATACCTCTATTTCCTTCGGATCTACCCCTGCCTCTTTCAGTAATTTACTCGCAGCTTGCTCGCACAAATCGGAAGTAGTCAAACCACTATTTCCTACTACATGTCGTTTGTGAATATTTGTATTTTCTAAAAATCGTTGTATCTCCACTTCGCTTCCAAGAAGTGTCAATTTTGAATTGTCGATTTCTTCAGCAGGAACCGCTGCGCTAATTCCTTTTATCTTATAGTCTTTAATCTCCAAATATGCCATACTAAAACTTTACTCTAACCGCAGGATTACCCATGTACAATTCATTGTCTTTGGTGTTTCGCAAAATAACGGCACCTACACCAATACGAGTCTTGGACCCAATTTTATTACCTTGCAAAATCACCGCGTTTACCCCAAAAAAATTCAAATCACCAATTTCACAATTACCAGATATACGCACAGAAGGGCCAAAAGAATTATAATTCCCTATTTTTACATGATGACCTAATGATACAGCACCATTCAAAATATTAAAATTACCTATTTCAACAAATGTGCTAATTCTGCATCCTAGAAAAACTATATTTCCCTTACCCAAATCAGCTGTTTCATCGTCAAAAAAAATTGTATTTGGTGCTATCAAATTCGGAAATTCAATCAATGGATTTAAAATGGCATCTGAAATGGTTCTTAGTATTTGGGGGTTTGCAATCGCTATAACTA